>DAIOWA010000630.1:0-2281 GCA_036758705.1 Pyrinomonadaceae bacterium
TCCTTTTCGTCCATTTCTTCAAGATCGAGCACCTCGTTTCGAGCACCTCTGATCGAGCGGATTATCTCATCGAGTTTGATCTGGAGAGCTTCAGTGTCGCGATTCTGCGTGTTTTGGATGAGAAAAACCATCAGAAAAGTGATGATCGTCGTGCCCGTGTTGATGACAAGCTGCCAGGTATCGCTGAACCCGAACAGAGGGCCGACAACTGCCCAGCCAACAATAATAAGGACAGCGAGAATAAAGGTTACCGGCCGTCCTGCTGCACTCGAGGCTATCCGTGCAAAACGTGTGAATAATGAGACGTGTCCGTTCATCTATCGGTTATTTTAAGCCAGGTCGATACGACGCCCGCGACCTCGTCCATATGGGCCTTCATATAGCAGTCATTCTCGACAAACGGGACTCGATCGCGGATCAATTTGTAGACACCGCGAGTCCCTTGGCCAAGCTCTTTTTCGACACCGATCACTTTCTTCCTAAAGTCGATCCCCTGAGCCGCGCAGAAGAGTTCAAGGCCGAGGATCGTTTCGAGGTTCTTCGCAACCTGACGCAATTTCAAGACCGCCGTTACGCCCATCGAGACGTGGTCTTCGACGTTGGCTGAACTCGGAATCGTATCTACGCTCGCAGGATGTGCCAGTACCTTGTTCTCGGTACACAACGCAGCAGCCGTGTATTGGACGATCATAAATCCCGAGTTGAGCCCGCCGTGTTCGGTGAGGAACGCCGGTAATATATGAGCATTCGACGCCTCGTCCGTTAGACGCATAATACGGCGCTCGGAGATGTTGCCGAGTTCGGCTAGCGCGATGGTGAGATAGTCGAATGCGAGGGCGAGCGGTTCACCATGGAAGTTGCCGCCGGAGATGACCTCGATATTGCCCGCATCGTCCTGAAAGATCAGCGGATTATCGGTGACGGAATTCAGCTCGATCTTGAGCAGCCACTCGGCATAAGCGACAGCATCGCGGCATGCTCCATGGACCTGCGGGATGCAGCGGAGGGTATAGGCATCCTGAACGTTTGTCGGATCAAAGCCGCGGACAAATTCACTGCCATCGAGGATCTGCCGGAGATTGCGGGCACATTCGACTTGTCGCGGATGCGGTCGAAGTTGATGGATGCGGTCATCGAACGCCGAGAGCGTTCCGTGAAGCGCTTCGAGGCTCAGGCAGCCAGAAACATCCGCAAGGTCCGCGAGCCTTATCGCGCGCGCCGTTTCGAGAAGTCCGACCGCGGTCATGATCGTCGTGCCGTTGGTTAAAGCAAGTCCTTCCTTGGCTTTGAGCGTGACTGGTTGAAGTCCGGCCTTTGCAAGAGCGTCTGCCCCGCTAAGGATCTCGCCGTTGTACTCTGCCTTCCCTTCGCCGATCAGCACACACGCAAAATGTGCCAGCGGTGCAAGATCGCCGCTGGCACCAAGGCTTCCCTTCTCCGGAATTACAGGATGAACCCCTGCGTTTAGACAATCGATGATCAGTTGAAGGGTTTCGAGCCTGATTCCCGAAAATCCTCGGGCGAGCGTGTTCGCCCGGATCAGCATTATCGCCCGGACCGTCGGCGTATCGAACGGATCGCCGACCCCGACCGCGTGACTAACGACGATGTTCCGCTGCAGCTGCTCAACTTCTTCGCGGCTGATGATCTTATCTTTGAACGCACCAAAACCGGTGGTGATCCCGTACGCGATCTCGCCGCGTTCGAGAAGGGTGTCAACAGCGTCGGATGCCTGCATCACTTTCACCATCGCATCGTCATCGAGGAAGACGCGTGGCTGATCAGGCCCGCCATATGCCACTGCGAGAACCTCTTCGAAAGTGAGGTTCTCGCCATTCAAAACAATATTCGTCATTTGTGAAGTAATGTTTCCAACCGAGACTACCAATTCGCCGGCTTTATATCTTCCCAGTATGGACTATTTTCGAGCCTTGTCCGGAAATCCTTCTTAAAGATCTCCTTTCCGGGCTTCGTCGCGGGCCAGACCATATCGAAATATTTCCACGCGAGTTCATTGTTGCCGGTGTAAATAAGGTCGAGCATCGTGCCCCAGAAGGCGTCTTCAAATACGTATCCATCGTCTTCGGTGATACCAGCGAAGGAATCACCTTTATACGCGACATTGTTAAGCTTCGATTTTGCCTCGGCAGCTTGTTTCTGCAACTCAGCCATCGCCGGTGCCGGCTTCTTCATACGCGCCGGACTGGCATGAAAAGAGTCGCCTCGAAATTCCAGGGTTACTGCCAGAAGCGGCGATCCGGCAAACGGAACATTCCAGTAA
>DAIOWA010000631.1:0-2280 GCA_036758705.1 Pyrinomonadaceae bacterium
TCGATCTTTTTCCAGCGTTCAGGTGTCATGCGACGGGCGAAAGGTAATTATAGCGAATTGGGTTCGATGCGCTATTCGGGGGGAATGGATGTGCAGAAACGGAGTGTGAACGAGCGTGCTGGTCGGGCCGCCCGAAAGGCACGCTCCCTGACGGTCGCGTTTCTGCCTGTGTTAAAAGTTGTTGACCCCGCTAATCCTTTGTCATATCATAGATAGCGGCAAGCTTTATCCTCATTTTGCCCCTCGCCTGATGTCCCGACAACGATCTAAGTTCAGTCTTATTTATTTCGTAATCTTCACCCTGATGCTGGTGGGCTTGATCCCGCTTTTGCTGACGGGTTGGTTTCTGTCGGAGCGAAGCGGTAAGGAACTGAGGGTTGTCGAGAACCGGTATCAGATCCAGTTGGTGCAGGAAAAGGCCCGGCAAATTGAGATGTTCGCGCAGAAATATGGCGATCTCGTTCTTGGGATCGGCAACGCTCTGGAACTTGCGAACAATACGGATGTACTGTCGTCACCACAGACCGAGCAACATCTCGGGGGCATTCTTCGAGAGAATCCGAATCTTATCGGACTTTATCTCAAGCCCATCGATGGCGAGTCACTGAACTTGTTTCGTCCCGGCGTTTTTGCAGCGGGAGAGTTTGAGACGATACTCCACGACGCCCAGAACAAACTCACTACTCAGGAACTTTGGATGGGCCAGCCTATTAAGCTGGCGAACACTGGCGATTACGCGATGACCATGGCGTCGCAGGTTTCGATCGATAATCGGACCGTCGCATCGGTCATTGCGGTCGTTTCGCTGCGGGACATCGCGCGGAGCGTGGTGGGCGTCGAGCCTACGGGCGAGGATCAACTTTGGAAAATGGGCCTGCCGATCGTGTTCGTGGTCGATCAGAGCGGTACAGCATTCTTTCATCCCGATCCAACTCTTATCGATTCAAAACGGCCGCTGACCGATCTAAAGATCGTTGACGAATGGCAGCAGTCCAACCGGCAGGTGCAATCGGGACTCGTACCATTCACGGCCGATTTTAAGGGCGAATCGCACGATATGATCGGGGCGTATTCGACCGCGCGTATGGGCAAGAATATGTCGCTCGGCGTGATCACGATGCAGGATGAAAGCAAGGCTCTCGCATCGGTTGGCGAAATGCGCTGGCAGACGTGGCTGATCAGTATTGCATTCGGTTTGCTCGCGTTGGTTATTGGTATCGTTGCGGCTCGACTGTTGACCAATCCGATCCTTACTCTCTCGGCGGCCGCCCAGCGTATTGCGGGCGGAGACCTGGCGACGCGAGTCGAATCACGAAACATAACGGAGATCGGGGTTCTTGGCGAATCGTTCAACACGATGGCCGATAAACTTGAGGATCACATCGCCCGGCTTGCGAAGGCCGCCGCCGAGAACCGCGAACTCTTCGTCGGAACCGTCAAGGCTCTCGCCGCGGCCATCGACGGAAAGGACAAGTACACACGCGGTCATTCGGAGCGCGTTGCTCGTATATCCGTCGCGATCGGAAAGGAGATGGGCATGGGAGCGGAAGAACTCGAGACGCTTCGTATCAGCGCACTGCTTCACGACGTGGGTAAGATCGCGATCGATGACAGCATCCTCAAAAAGCCCGCCGCCCTCACGACCGAAGAGTTCGAGATCATGAAGACCCACCCGGTTAAGGGCTACAAGATAATGTCGCAGATCCCGGCAATGAAGGACTTCCTGCCCGGAATGTATATGCACCACGAGATGGTCAACGGCCAGGGATATCCGCAGGGGCTGACCGACGAACAGATCCCGCTGCAGGCGAAGATCGTATCGGTGGCGGATACGTTCGACGCGATGACGATCGACAGGCCGTATTCAAAAGGAATGCTGCTGCCCGAGGCGATCGAGCGCATTCAATCGTTTGTCGGAAGTCGTTATTCGTCGGATGTGGTTGAAGCCCTTGTCCGCGGCTGCGATAAGGGTGAGATCGGCAAGGGCGTGGTCAAGTTTATGAACGAAAATCCCGAAGCAGCGGCGGCACGCGAAGAGCTTCTGAAAAATATTCAAGAGGTCGAACGTCGAGTCGCCTGACCCGAATCATATGCCCGAAGCAAATGAGATCTGGCAAGTAGATGTAAACGGCACCATTTACGACGCGGCATTCGGCGAGTTGCCCGAATGGATCGACGGCGGGTCGCTCATGCCGGGCGATAAGGTCCGCAAGGGAAATCTGCGGTGGATCGAAGCGCGTCGTGTACCGTCGCTTGTTCCTTTCTTCAACGCAAAAGAGA
>DAIOWA010000632.1:0-2279 GCA_036758705.1 Pyrinomonadaceae bacterium
CTCATGGTTCTGTCGGTTTGTGTTACTTAGATCTGATCTTCACGGAAGCGGGCTTTGATAGACATCGTCGTTCCAGACTTCATAGCGTTCGAGTTCGCGCAGGAATTCATCTGAGGCTCGCGTGATGCCTGTCATCATCTCAGTGCTCCGGCGTATCTCTTTTCCAAACTCCGTCATTTGTTCGATCTTGAGGCCGTATGCGATAAATTTTGCCTGTATCTTTGCTTCGAGTTCGCGTAGCTGACTTTCTACGGTAGATATGCGCAGATTGATGGCCAGCATCTGGTCTATTAGAGATTGAACGCCATCGCGATTGGCAGCCGGATTTGCTTCGATCGCGCGCGTTTCATCGGCGATTTTTTCTCGTTCTTCGTAGAGCTTCGCTAGATCGAGAAGCATGTTCTCGCGGTCGAAGAGCATCCGTTCGAGTTCAGAATCGAGTTTCGCGAGGCGTTCGAGGTTCTTGAGATGAGCATCGGCGCTCCGGCCGATAGAATGCCTCAAGAAATCATCAAGGTCCCGCTTATTTGCGTCCATATCGAAGATGCCGTTCTTAAGGCGTCGTGCAATATTGACGACTGAATGTATTTGGCTGGTGATGGTGGCTTCGATTCGTTTCTTTAGCTCGAATGTTCCGCGTATCAGACGGCCGATGGTCGCATAAGTGGTGATCATCTGTTTGTGCCGCATGATCTGCTCATCGACCTTGTCGAGAATGCCGCGTAAGTTTGTTACGCTCTCGACCATCTTTTCGTACTGGCGAACCGCCTGCTCATAGGTCTCGATATAGTGGTTGATAGTCTCAACCCACCGGGCTGCCTCTTCGATTCGCTTCGTAACCTGAAGTGAATATTGAGCCGGATCGAACACAGTCCACTGTGCCCTCACGGGGCGAACGTCGATCCCTATAAATATCGACGACAGAATTACGCCGAGAATGACTTGTCTTACTGTGCCGTGTTTCGTGATCATGCTGTTACCTCCAAACCGCTCAATTCATTCAGGTCAAAAGACGAGATTTCCGTCAGCCCAACCGCAGTCAATCCGCTCGGATATTTTGTGGCGAGCCACGACACGACGATCTCAGGCGGAAGGTCTGGCCGGATATTCTCGACAAGCCGTCGGGCGTTGGCTTCGTTCGTATCGTTCGTATTCGCCCAGAGCATCGCAGGTGAGAGTCGAATCTCCGCCATCTGAACGATCTTGTCCACACCGCTGCCGATTACGAAGACCCATTGCGTGTATCGGCCATACTGATTTCTGATCGCGCGGATCGCCGCAACCGTTTCAGGAGCGAGTTCGCAGTCTGATGCCAGCCGGTCGAAGCCGCCGATCTGTTTGCCGATCATCTTTACGCCGGAGTTTTTTACGAGGTCTATTCCTATCTCATTCGGGCGCTCGGCCGTCCCTGTAAAATGCTCGTAGGCCTGCGAGAATAGAACCGTTACCAAGCCTTCCTTACGGCCGGTTACTGACGCTTCGGCGATAAGTTCCTGCATGGCCGGAAAATGTTTGTTGATCTCACGCATCTCATCGCAAAGAAAAAGGATCGGAGTCTTTTGTTTTCTTTCATCCTCTTCGCCGATCTCCTGCATTATCTGTGCGCTGATCCTGAATCCGACGCTTTCACGTATCTTTTCATCAAGCCCGCTTATGCCTGAGAGCTCGAACACATCGAACATCGACGGAACGTCATAGTCGGGATGGGTTGGCGAGTTAAGCCAGGGATCCTTGCGATGAACATTGAGTTTTAAGTAAAGCTCACTAGCCGCCTCCTGCTGCGCCGGTTCCCAGTGATAGGTCTTAAGAACATCGAGGAAATGTCCGAATGTTGGCTGGAACTTCGGCCTGCCGTTTCCGTTTCGAGCCAGCGACATTTTATAGACCTCGTCGATAACCGTCGCTGCAATTGCACTCGTGATCGCGTCGTTCTTCGGCGTTTTGCTGAGGATAAGGATGTCGGTCAATACCATCGAAAGCTGGCGTTTTGTCGGACGCATTCCCTTTCCGATCCCCGGATAGTTCCAGATGTTGATCGGTTTCGGATCGGCTTCGTTGAACTCGATATGCCGACCGCCGAACAAGCGACAGACAGGCTTGAACGAATGTCTGTAGTCCATCACGCGGACCTTTACGTTCCCGCGATGGGCACGAATATCGGTTATCAGCATCGAAGCGAGAAAGGACTTGCCCTCACCTGACGCCGCCGTGACTATGACGGTCGGGGATTTGATGAGTGCGCGATCGTAAAGATCGAGGCCGAACATCTGCCCGTTTGG
>DAIOWA010000633.1:0-2269 GCA_036758705.1 Pyrinomonadaceae bacterium
GCCGCCGCTGAAAAACAAGGGTAAGTACATCCTCAGCTTGAGCAAGATGTGCGAATGGCTCGGCGAGAAATGCGAAGAAGCCGGGATAAATATCTTTCCGGAGTTTCCGGCAAGTGAAGTTCTCTATGACGAAAACGATCGCGTGATCGGCATCCGTACCGGTGATAAGGGGATAGATAAAGAAGGCCATCAGAAGGACAATTTCGAGCCCGGCGTCGATCTGCTTGCGAAGGTCACCGTACTTGGCGAAGGCTCACGGGGCTCGCTCGCCAAGCAATTGATGGCTCGGCTCGGCCTGATGGAAGGCAAAGAATCGCAGGTGTTCTCGATCGGCGTGAAAGAGCTCTGGGAGGTTCCTTCAGGGAATTTCGATCAGGGCAAGGTCGTCCATACGCTTGGCTTTCCGTCGGACACTCAGACGTATGGCGGCGGATGGATCTATGGCATGAAGGACAACGTGATCAGCATCGGTTACGTTACCGGTCTCGATTACAAAGATCCAAATATTGACCCGCATGCGGAATTTCAGAAATTCAAGACGCATCCGAAAGTCGCCGAAGTTCTCAACGGCGGCAAGATGATCAAGTACGGTGCAAAGACGATCAATGCCGGCGGATATTGGACGATGCCAAAGCTTTACGCGGATGGCGTGCTGCTCGTGGGCGATACCGCGTCATTTCTGAACGGGCAGCGGATCAAGGGAATTCACACCGCGATGAAGTCGGGTATGCTCGCCGCCGAGACGATCGTCGATGCTCTCGCACACGGCGACACGTCGTCGCATCACCTCAAACATTTCGAAGAGAAGGTGAACCTGAGCTGGATCTACGACGAACTTCATCCGGTTCGCAACTTTCACGCTTCGTTCCAGAGCGGACGTTGGTCTGCCTTGGTCAACAGCGGACTTCAGTTCGTGACGAAAGGGCTCGCCTGGGGATTTCTGCCGAAAGAGCATCATGTAGCCGGGCACGAGCGGATGGAAAAACTAAGTAAGAGTGACGGCTTTAGCCGTTCCGAAGGCCGCTACAAGGACGTTCCGTTCGACAAAGAATTAACGTTCGATAAGATCACGGATGTTTTCCACGCAGGCGTTGGCCACGACGAAGATCAGCCGTCACATTTGCACGTGCTCGACACGGAGATCTGCGCGACGCGTTGTGCGGAAGAATATGGCAATCCTTGTCAGCGGTTTTGCCCGGCGGCAGTGTACGAGATGGAGGAGCGGAATGGACGGAAGGAGTTGAAGGTAAATTTCTCAAACTGCGTCCACTGCAAAACCTGCGACATCGCGGATCCATATCAGATCATCAACTGGGTAACGCCCGAGGGTGGCGGCGGTCCGAACTACAAGGGAATGTAACTAGTGGATAGTCGAAAGTGGACAGTGGATAATGAAAAAGATAGTCGAAATTCCTTTCAACTATCAACCATCTGCTTTCTACTATCCGTTATATCTATTTAGTGGAACGTGCATAATGAAAAATGGATAGTCGAAATTCCTTTCAACTATCCATTTTCCACTATCCGTTATCCACTAATTTTCGAGAATCTTGAAGTTGACCTTCTTTTCTTCGAGTTCACGCATCGCGACACGAGTTGCTTTGTGCTTACGCGTATCGATCTCCGTACGCGATATCGCACCGCGTTGAAGCTGTTTGCTTCGCTGTGCCGCAAGCAAGATCATGCGGTATTTTGAATCGATCGCGGGCGGATCGATCACTTCGTCGATCTCTTCGTTTTCTAATGCTTCAACAGGTTCCTGGGCCATAAGCTGCGACAAATCTCCTCGTTTCAAGCGTTCGACCGCTCGAAACTATCTAGGATACCCTGAATCGAGTCCGATTGTCTATCGCGAAGCTGCCGTTCGGCAACAACGATCGACGCGAGCTTTCCGGCTGCTGTGTGTACTTCGTCGTTAATGATCACGTATTTGAAGTGCGAATACCGCGAGACTTCGTAGTGCGAATTTCGTAGCCGGACATCCAGATCGTTCGATCCTTCCGTCGCCCGAGCGGTCAAACGGGCTCGAAGAGTCTCGAACGACGGAGGCAAGATGAAGATGCTTACAGCCGTCGGAACCTGTTGCATTACCGCTTCGGCCCCCTGCACGTCTATCTCCAGAATTACATCGCGTCCACCCTCGGTGATCCGTTCGATCTGTGCTCTCGACGTGCCGTAAAGATTGCCGTGGACCTCAGCATATTCAAGAAGCCGGCCCTCGGAAATCTCGTTTTCAAAAGCCTCTTTGGTAACAAAATGATAGTGCCGG
>DAIOWA010000634.1:0-2269 GCA_036758705.1 Pyrinomonadaceae bacterium
GAGCCGTTTCTCGGGTTTCATCTGTGAAAGGCCCGGAAATGCGCACACGAGTATCCAAAGGAGGAAGGTAGTTCGTCTCATTTGTATTTTGTTCCTTAAGTTGTGATTGGTGCCAAGACTTGGCTAATGGATGATTCGAGGTTTGGGATTGGTTGCTTTGGGCGGCAGGAGGATAAACCGCGAAATACGCCAAAAACGCTAAAGTAGGGACTTCCTCTTTGGCGTCTTTCGCGTATTTAGCGGTGGAAATGTACTAAAACTCGGCGTTTGCGGCGGAGACGGCTTTTTCGGCGGCGTCGGTCATGCCTTGGGCGGTGATGATGCCGATGCCGGATTCGGCTAGGACGCGGCGGCCTTCTTCGACGTTGGTGCCTTCGAGCCGGGCGATGATCGGGATCGACACGCCGAGGTTCTTCGCTGCAGCGACGACTCCGTTGGCGACCATATCGGTGCGGACGATGCCGCCAAAGATGTTTACGAGCACGGCTTTCACGTTTTCATCGGACAGCAGAATGCGAAATGCTTGCTCAACGCGTTCTTGCGAAGCACCGCCGCCGACATCGAGGAAGTTGGCAGGTTCGCCGCCGTGGAGCTTGATGATGTCCATCGTCGCCATCGCGAGGCCGGCGCCGTTGACCATGCAGCCGATGTTGCCGTCGAGCTTGATGTAGTTCAGGTCGAATTTCGAAGCCTCGATCTCGAGCGGCTCTTCTTCGTCCAGGTCACGGAGTTCGACGTAATCCTTGTGACGGAACATCGCGTTGTCGTCAAAGTTGACCTTCGCGTCGAGAGCGATGAGGCGATTGTCTTTTGTAAGCAGGAACGGATTGATCTCAACGAGCGACGCATCCATCTTTTCGTACGCATCGTAAAGCGAGAGCATAAACTTCGCTGCCTGATTGATCAGGTCGCTCGGGATGCCGAGGCCGAACGCGAGTTTGCGAGCCTGGAAAGGACGCAGTCCAACCGACGGATCGATCGACTCTTTGAGGATCAGCTCGGGCGTTTCTTCGGCGACCTTCTCGATATCCATACCGCCCGCAGACGACGCCATAAAGGTGTTCCGGCCGGTGACGCGGTCGAGCGTGATGCCGAGGTAGAATTCTTTATCGATCGGCAGGCCTTCTTCGATGAGAAGCGTTTTCACCTCGCGGCCTTCGGGGCCGGTTTGGTGCGTGACGAGCATCATCCCGAGCATCTCGGACGCGATCTGCTTTGCTTCTTCGGGCGATTTGGCAAGCTTAACGCCGCCGCCTTTTCCGCGTCCGCCGGCGTGGATCTGTGCCTTTACGACAACGACGTCGGTGCCGAGTTCCTTCGCGGCAGCCTCAGCCTCTTCAGGCGTGCGGGCGACGACGCTGCGTGGAACCGGAACGCCGTATTCTTTGAGAAGTGCTTTACCTTGATACTCGTGGATCTTCATAATTGGAAACTAAAATCTTATCGGTCAAGGGTTTAAAATGCAAAAGTGCCGCCCGAATGAGCGGCACTTTTACGGTTGTTGACGAACTACCTGATATAGATCTTTAGCACGAGCAACTTCCAGGTTCCGTCGCGTTTTACGTATTCATAGTTGAACGTAACGGGCAGCGGCTTGGTGGAATATTTTCCTTCGGTTACGAGGATATCGAGGCCTTGTTCGGTGCGGATCCTTGGTGCGGAGGTAAAGTCCGGGTCGGACGCGATGGCCTTAGCAAGGATCGGGAGAACACGGCTTTTCTGGGCGATGAAATCCTTAAAGGAGTTCTGAAGCTGATCCTTGGTATAGCTGCTTTTGAAATCCGCAGACGCTTTCTCGTACATATTCGTGAAGTCGCCTGAGCTGATCGCGGCCGCGAAATCGGCCGTTGTTTCCTTCACAAGGGCGTTCAAAAGGGCATCGCCCGGGATATCGCCGTCGCTGTCGTCGCGGCTTGTCGATGATGAGTTGCTGAACGGATTGTCGCTCGACGAATTGCTGGATGAGCTTGAATTGCTAAGGTCCAGGCTCTTTGAGCAATTGCAGCCGAGGGCGATCGAGAGCACGACGGCCAGCGCGATCAATCCGCTGAGCCGGTTGTCCTTTCCGTTGATTAGTTTGTTGAGGATATTCTTCATTTTCTCTCCCGCTGAAAAATGTGAGGATCAATTCTTACGCCATGGACCAAGCAACCCAGACCATGCATCTACAGCTTTTTGATATTCGTTCGGACACCGCACCGCGCGTTCTTTCGGCAGATAGCCGTCGGTAACGAGCTTCTCCCATTTAGACGCATTCGAGCCGTAAACC
>DAIOWA010000635.1:0-2267 GCA_036758705.1 Pyrinomonadaceae bacterium
CGATCAACTCGATGACGACGGCTCAGTCGGCTTACGACGCGGCGACGTTGGATCGGCTGTTTACGAGCGATTACATCGAGATCTCGCCGATCGGAGAGTTTGATCCGCGGGCGAAGGTTCTTACTTTCTATACGCCGACTGAGAAGGAAAAGATGGTCGGTATGAGTATCGAGGTCGCGGAAGAGTTTCGCTCGATCCGCGTTTACGGCAATACGGCGGTCGCGATCGTGGAACTGACGTTTACGATGAGCAAGGACGGAAAAACGATGCCGCCGCGAAAGATGATGTTGACCGCTGTGTGCCGCAAGGAACGCGGTACGTGGAAGGTCGCGTCGACCCAATACACTGGCATCCGTCCGCCTGCACCCGCTCCAAAGTAACTTCGGTTACAATGGTCAGCGATGAGCAAAACGATCCTAACCGACGGCGATGAAGGCGTTCGGCTGATAATCAAAGATAGCAAGGAGAAGCGGGTCGAAGCGTCGGGACGCGTGCCCGTGCACGTCGTCTATGGCGGGGCCGACCGGTTTTCGATCGAAACTCCGCGAAAATTTGGCCGGATCGCACTCGAATCGATCAAGTCGTACGCGCCGAATTTTGCGGCTTTTGCACATGCTTTTCATCTGCCGAGCTCGGAGCATTTGCCGACGTTTCCGAAGGCGGTGAAGGAGCTTGACGCCGCGCTCAAAGCAGATCCGAACAAAGCTAAACGAAAGGATAAAGCTGCGTGGTTTGCCTGGACGGTCTATCAGAAGACGATCGAAAAACTGCGCCGCGAACCGGTCGAAGATTTCCGTATTGACTTCGAGGACGGCTATGGGTTTCGCTCCGAAGAAGAGGAAGATGGCCACGCCGTCGCCGCAGCCACTGAGCTTGCAAACGCGTTCAAGAAACGCCGAACGACCGCATTCACCGGCTTTCGCATCAAGTCGCTGGCGCCGGAAACTTACGGACGCGCCATTCGAACTCTCGAGCTTTTTCTGTCGACGCTGCTTGATCAAACCGATGGAAATCTGCAGGGGAATTTCGTCGTCACCTTGCCAAAGGTTTCGGACGCGAAACAGGTTAAAGACCTCGCACGACGGCTGTCGAAGATCGAGAAGGATCGTAAGTTAAGAAAAGATTCTATCGGGATAGAGTTGATGATCGAGACGCCGGAGGCGATCTTTGACAAGCGTGGACGTGTCGCTGTGCAGGGGTTGATCAAGGCGGCTCGCGGGCGGTGTCGATCGGTTCATTTCGGGGCGTATGACTACACTGCTGCCCTCGGTATATCGGCGTCGTTTCAGGACATTCGCCATCCGGCGTGCGGATTTGCAAGGTCGGTTATTCAGGCTGCTTCTGCCGCGCTCAATGTTCGCGTCGTTGATTCGGTGACGACGGTGATGCCGGTGCCGGTTCATCGGGACGAGACGCCAACGGAAGGTCAGCGTGCTGAGAATTTGCGGTCAGTCCACGCCGGTTGGTTGAAGCACTTTCAGAATGTCTCGGCGTCGATGGCAGACGGTTTTTATCAGAGCTGGGACCTGCATCCGAACCAGATTGTCGCGAGATATGCGGCTGTCTACACGTTTTTCCTGACCGAAATGGATGCCCAGGCCGCACGATTGAAGACGTTTCTCAGCAAGGCGACGCAGGCGAGTTTGACAGGTAATACGTTCGACGACGCCGCGTCGGCTCAAGGGATAGTCAACTTCTTTCGAAGTGGGTTGGATTGCGAGGCGTTTTCCGATGAGGAGATCAAGAAGATCATCGGAATCAGCTCGGACGATCTTTCGAAGAGCTTTGAGGAAATCGCGGGAAGCTACAAAGCTCCTCGGAAACGATAACTTTTCTTCAGTGGATAGTGATGAAGCCGCCCGAGTCGGGCGGCTTCGTCATTTGCCTAGTTGTTAGCGGCTTCCGACTTTCCGCAGTGGGCTTGGAAGGCTCCGAGAAGAGCTTCGGCGATCATCTGCGGGGGGCGGCCTTCGAGGTCGCGTCGCTCGAACATCTGGACGAGTTCGCCGTTCTTGATGAACCCGATCGACGGTGATGACGGCTGGTAGCCGGTGAAATAGTCGCGGGCGACGTCGGTGGCGTCGATGTCAGCTCCGGCGAATACCGTGATGGTTTTGTCGGGTTTTGCTTCGGCGTGCTGCAGGGCCATCGCGATGCCCGGACGAACACCACCCGCGGCGCATCCGCAGACCGAGTTGACGACGACCATCAACGTACCGTCGGTGTTCTCGACCGCTTCCTTCACAGCCTCAGGCGTTTTTGTTTCT
>DAIOWA010000636.1:0-2264 GCA_036758705.1 Pyrinomonadaceae bacterium
TTCCCCTCGGCTGTAAGCGTCGGGAAAAGATTGAACCGCTGGAAGACAAAGCCGATCTTTCGGCGGCGAATGTCGGTCCGCTGAGCGTCCGAAACCAGCGCGAGGTCTTCACCGTCGATGATGATCGAGCCTGTCGTTGGCGAGAGCAATCCGCCAAGCAGGTGCAGCAGCGTCGATTTGCCGCAGCCCGACGGGCCCATGATCGCGACGAACTCGCCCTCTTCGACCTCAAGCGAAACCCCGCGTAATGCGGGGACTTCTAACTTGCCGATCTTGTAGGATTTTGTAAGGTCCTTAGTGCTTAAAATGCTTGCCATTAAATATGTCTGAGGCACGCTCCTTTAATAGTTGCGTTCCTGCCCGGAATCTATTGAAAACGCGTCATGACGGCGGGCGTTGGTGACGAAGCCGCACGCGGCTGTTGGGCGATCACTTCCTGAAGCTTTTTGTCGAGGTCGAGTACCTCGAGATCCCAAGAGTTCTCTAATACGAACGCAGTCGCCGGATAGGCCTTACCGATCGTGACAGTTTCGGGGGTTTGATACGTTAGCCGCATCGAATATTTTTCCTGCGGGCGTGTCACAAGGATCTGCAGCGGCAAACGCTGGTAATCGCTGGTATCAGTCAGCTTCCCTTCTTTACCGTACGTGATGTCCGACGCGATCTCGCCCTTTTCATCAAAGATTTGCTGACGAGCAAGCCTGATGCCGCCAACACGGTCGAACCAGAATCGCCGCGTGATCTTCAATTCACCATTATCGCCGCGAGCAAATTCGTCCAGCAGATAGTATCCGCGATTGACCACCCGAAGCGGTGATTTCTTCTTCTGTGTTATATCCTCTTCGATCTGATAGGTCGTGCTATGGGCATAGAGATATTTGTCATCAGTCGGCCGCACGAGCATCGCATCGGTAAAGTGCTGCGGACGCAAATTCGCGAACGCATTCACATTCTGCTTTACCTCGCCGGACGCTTCGCCGTTGGTCGCACTTAGATCCTGCTGGAGCTTGGAATAGTCCGCATTATTCGTACCCATTACGAATTTTTTATACTTGCCGCTTCCGCCGTCCTGAAGGATGGCCACCCGGAACTTTTCGCCGTCCGAAGTCATCTGGGCGACATCGCTCTTGATGACGGGAACCTGAACCTTAAGATAGATGCTTGCCGGCCGCTGGACGACTACCTCGCCATCCGCCGATCGATAGACTTCCTTAGAGCCGAACTGCGCGAAGGAATTATCCTCAAACTTGAGATCCATCTTAGCCCGCATCGACTTTACGGAAGCGAACCGATTGACCTCATTCATCAACTCAGCCTGCGTTGCATTCTCGGCTTTGAGAAGCGTCGGCGTCTTACTCTCCGTCTTGACGATGTTGCACCCCGAAGCGGAAAGGACAGCTAGAGCGAGGAGAAAAATGTATGATCTGAAATGACTGCTTTTGAATAACATCCTCGTTTTCTGATGACCTAAACTACCGCCTTGTTGTACGCCTTAATACGCGAAAAATATCGGAAAAATCGCATATTAAACCGAAAATAATAGCATTTTTCGCGCACGAATCCTAACGACATAAAAGACGAAACCGCCGCGGGATTTTGCCCGCGGCGGCAATATTCAGTCTATTTCCCGCCTAGACGGAGAAGACGCCAAGGCTACGCGTGAAGTAATCGGACATTGTATATGCGAACATTATCGCCAGCCAAAAAAAGCTTGCGACGGCGGAAAGCCATATTAGCCGTGGGCTCCAATAAACGTGCATGAAAAACAGCATCACGAAGGTCATCTTGGTGAAGGCGATCGCCAATGCAAGCAGCGTATTCGCACCGGGGAATATGCTGTCCAAGTCCCACTGCGACGAAACGTAGGTGAGTATCGTTCCTACGACGAGGATAGCGAAAACACCCAGATATCCCGGAATGCCGATGTGCCCTTCGCCGGTTTCCATATGTTTTTCCGACATTTAGTGTGCCCCCATAAAGTGTCTTCCGAGCAAATAAAGCAGCGGGAAAAGAAAGATCCAGACAATATCGACAAAGTGCCAGTAAAGGCCCGACATCTCGACCGGTGCAAAGTATTCCGGGCCGAACGATCCGCGATAGGCCGCCAACAGCAGCCATGTCATAAGACCAAGCCCGATGATCATATGCAGCGCGTGAAGGCCCGTCATTACAAAATAGATGTAATAGAAAATGCGGATCTTGTCGCGATATTTGTTCGCGTCGAACGCGCCATTCGAGAAGTAGCCAACGCGTTCGGCATCCGT
>DAIOWA010000637.1:0-2263 GCA_036758705.1 Pyrinomonadaceae bacterium
TTCTGCCGACGAGTCTTTCCAGTTTCCTCCTGTTTCTACCTTTACGCCCGGCGGAGAATGTGACTTCACGCCGGGCTTTTTTTGTGTTTATTCGGGCAGAGACACGAGTGTTAACGAGTGTGCTGGTCGACTCGCTGAGAGCCCGAAGGCACGCTTCCTAACGGTCGCGTTTCTGCCCGTACCTTACCTGGTGGAAACGGTATGGCTTTTGGGCGTGCGGACGAAGGCGGCGGCTTTTGATATCGAGCGAACGGCCGCGGCGACTTGTGGATCAGTGGTGAGCATCTGCTGTTTTGCAGGGGCGATGCCGGAGCGGCCAAGAGTAAGCGTGTATTGAAGTCGTGCGCGGACGAATTCGGCGTCGTCTAGTACGGCGGACTCGTTCAATCCCCAGCCTTTTGCGGCAAATTGGGCGAATTGAACGAGCGTATCGTCGGAAACCTCAGTTAGCCCTTGATTCTGCTTCGCGAAGTAGAAGATCGGGTCGAGCATTGCGATTCGCTTTTCGGTCGCTTCTTCGGATGGAGCAAATTCGTCGGGCGTGATACCGTCGCCGCCGAAAACCTGGCGTTTCGTGACGGTGTAAGACGCGACCTTTGCTTCTTTGGTTCCGTCTTCGCTTTCCTGGTGATGATAGTAGGCGTACGAACCGCTGCGTTCGTAATCGCGTTGGATCGAGCGGCCGGACGGCGTGAAATATTTTGCGGTCGTTAGCGTCAAGCCGGTTCCGCCGGGGAGATCGAGCACGCTTTGGACCAAACCTTTTCCGAATGTCTTCTCGCCGACGATCAGAGCCCGGTCGTTGTCCTGTAGCGCTCCTGCTATTACCTCCGAAGCCGATGCCGTTTCCGCATCGACCAACACGACGAGCGGCATTCGCTCCGGCGACCGATTCGCGGATTTCCACACACGATTGTCGATCGGAACACGCCCTCGCTGCGTCAAGATGGTTGAGCCAGTGGGCAGAAACTTCTCGGCGATCTTGACCGATGTTTCCAGAACACCGCCGCCGTTGCCTCGGAGGTCGAAGATCAGCGAGGTCATCCCGGCCTGCTTGAGGCGGTTGAACGCCGAGTTGAATTCGTCGTAGCTGGTGAAACTGAAGCCTTCGGGCATCTCGATCAGGCCGACGCCGTCCTTCATTAGAAAGGCGTTCGTTACCGTCGGCTGAGGGATGCGGTCGCGGCGGAGGTCGAGGATCATCGGGCTGCCGTCACGTTCGATCGTCACGCGTACCGACGTGTTTCGCGGACCGCGGATGAGATCGCGGATCTCCATCGAACTCTTACCTTCGACGGAAATACCGTTCACGGCCATTATCTTGTCACCGAACTTCAGCCCCGCACGGTCCGACGCGGAGCCTGGATAGGTAGCGACGACGTAGGTTTCGAGTTTCCCATCGCGGATGTATGAAATGATCGTCGAGCCGGTGCCGAAATATTCGCTTCGCTGGTCGCCGATCAGTTCGCGATATTCGGCCGCGTCGTAAAAGTTGGAATGCGGGTCAAGCGATTTGAGCATCGAGTTGATGCTCGATTTGGCAAGGTCATTTACGCTGGTCGACCGGCCGTCGACGTAGTTTTGTTTGATGATCGAAAGAGCTTCGTCAACGTCGGTCGAGATCGATACGGCAAGCGTGCGGGACGTGCTTGCCTCGATCTTCCGTTTGGTCGACGTCGAAGCGGAGAAGGTCGATCCGGACGAGATGGCAAACGGATCCCGCTTTTGAGCGACGTCCGTCTGAGCATATACGGCCGTTGCCGCTGCTACTACCAACGCTGCAGATGCGATCCTATCGAACATACACAAACCGGATGCCGTACGTATTCAAGCTCTTGGATTTGATTCCACTATACGACTAATGAGATGCGGATTCCAGTTCTCAGAACGATCGAAAGACATCACCCATCGGCCACGATCAACCACCCGCTACCGCAGGTGGTACCGACATAGGCTGCGTGTTGTAAATATGCCGCAATCGCGTAAAATCTAGCTCATGTATCCCGAGAATGACGGCGACATGTCCGCGAAGATCCGACGCCTGATCGAGACGATCGACGTAGCCAATGTGCTCACTGATCCGTTGACGCGATCGATCGAGGATCTGCTGCGGGTGACGGCGGCCGACATAGATTCGGCCGAAGCTTCGGTGCTGGTACGCGACGGCGATGAAGGCGATCTGCGGTTCCTCTCGGCTATCGGGCAGGTGGCCGAACAGCTGACCGACATCAAGGTCCCAGCGGGAAAAGGTATCGCCGGTTTC
>DAIOWA010000638.1:0-2262 GCA_036758705.1 Pyrinomonadaceae bacterium
GGTAGATGGAAAAGCCGTTTAGAAGAAGAGATTTGCTTGGGATCCGCGATCTAAACGCCGCGGAGATCCGGGGCATTCTGGATACGGCCGAAAATTTTCGCGAGATCAACTCTCGCGAGATCAAAAAGGTGCCGACGCTGCGGGGCAAGACTGTCATTAACCTATTCTTCGAGAACTCTACACGCACGCGAACGAGCTTTGAACTCGCCGCTAAAAGGCTTTCGGCGGACGCGGTTAACATCAGCGTGTCTTCGTCGAGCGTTACCAAGGGCGAGACGTTGGTGGATACGGCTTTGAATCTGGACGCGATGGATCCGGATTGCATCGTTGTGCGGCATGGATCAGCGGGCGTACCGCATCAGCTTGCGAAGGTTAGCCGGGCGGCGATCGTGAATGCCGGTGACGGGGCGAACGAACATCCTACGCAAGCGTTGCTTGACGCGATGACGATCCGCGAGCACAAAGGCAAGATCGAAGGGCTGAAGGTTGCGATCATTGGAGATATTCTCCACAGCCGCGTCGCACGTTCTAATATTCATCTCCTTACGAAACTCGGCGCAACGGTGAGGGTTGCGGGACCTGGAACGCTGGTACCAAGAGATTTTGGGAGTCTGTTGATCGGAGGCGGAAACCCAAGCGGTAGCGACGGTGTCTCTTGGCAGACTAGTGACACACTCCCTACCGGTCGTGTTTCCGCCTCGGTCGAACACAGCCCGCTGATGGTTTGCGATCATGTCGAGGACGCTATAGAAGGTGCTGATGTCGTGATGATCCTCCGCATTCAACGCGAGCGGCAGGATTCGGCCTATTTCCCTACGCTTCGCGAATATTCCATTCATTACGGCCTGACAGCCGGTCGGCTCGATCTCGCACAAAAGGACGCGATCGTGCTGCATCCGGGCCCGATGAATCGCGGCATCGAGATCGCCTCGGATGTTGCCGACAGCTCGCGGTCGCTGATATTGGACCAGGTAAAATACGGCGTCGCCGTACGAATGGCTGTGCTTTACCTCTCAACCGGCGGGAGCATGGGCACGGCTTAACTATCTTCACATATCGCCATATATGTGTATAATATGAAATTTGAGTGGGATCCGGAGAAAGCCGTTGACAATCTAAAGAAACACGGCGTTTCGTTCGAAGATGCTACAACAATCTTTACGGACCCTTTCGCCCACGAATATCTCGATGACAGGCATACCGAACCAAGGTTTCAGCGGATCGGCTTAGCCGAAAGCGGAGTCCTTTACGTGGTCTATGCGGTTCGCGGCTACAACGACGATATTTATCGGCTGATCTCCGCTCGAAAGGCAACCGCAAATGAAACGCGAATTTATTTCGAACTAAAACAATGAAGAAAAAGGAGTTTGTGATCGATTACACAGAAGCTGATATCGCGGCAATGCGGGCTCAGGGTATTGATGAAGATGCTATCCCTTCCGTGGGGCGACACGTGTTTAAGAGGGTTGCACCCAGTAAGCTCGCCTCACGAACCGATTCAAAAGCCCGAATCAACATTTACATTGACCTGGACGTTCTCGATCACTTCCGTAAGCGGGCCGAAAAGCAAAACGCCGCACCGTATCAAACTCAGATCAATTCCGAACTGCGAGCGATAATGGAACGCGACCTTGCGCACGAAAGGGTCGAGATCGAAGAGACCGCTGAACGTTTGCTTAACGACGATCGGTTTCTCGACTCCATCTCTAAGCGATTGAAACAAAAGGAATTGGTCAATTCATAGGCGGCGGGGATTGGATGCTAGAGACGATCACACTTTATCGCCCCGTTGGCAAAAATGAATTGGCACTCATCGAGGAATCAGGCTTCACCGCGTTCCCTCCTCGGCTGCCGGAACAGCCGATCTTCTATCCAGTAACGAATGAAGAATACGCGACCCAGATCGCTCGCGACTGGAACGCCAAAATGAATGCTGATCGTGCCGGTTACGTTACTAAATTCAGCGTTGCGAAAGACTTCCTCGATAAGTACGAACGCAAGATCGTCGGCGGCAGCGAACATGAAGAATACTGGATACCTGCCGAGGATTTGCCTCAGTTTAACACGAACATCGTTGCCCCGATCGAGGTCATAGCCGAGTATCACGGCGACAAGAATTGATGAAGTTACTTATTTCCAACGGACACTTAATTGACCCGCTTGCGCCGGAGAATACAGGCATGAGCGTGCTTATTGAAGACGGGATCGTCAAAGGCTGGCTTAAGAATGGCGAGGCTCCGCCGGAGGGGACCGAGATTTTTG
>DAIOWA010000639.1:0-2245 GCA_036758705.1 Pyrinomonadaceae bacterium
AATCGAGAACTCTTCAAGCTCTTGTCTGCGCATCGGATTCGATGCGAGGTGAGCACACCAGTCCTGCATAGGTGAACCGGTATTAACCGGCATAAACGCCAGTATCGGGTTATCCGGAGCGTGCTTTCTAAGCTGTTCAATGTTTATTCTTTCTGCCATAACTTCCTCTCTTTGATCGGCGCGCACGCCGAAAACGAAAACGCGTTATGTTTAAGGGCCGCGTTCTCAAGACCCTGAATAAAAAGCACTTTCATTCAGGCTTGAAAATCCCTCTCAATGTGCGGAAGAAGTGTGTTCGGGGTTACGAGATCAGGTCGCTTGTGAAGAAAGTTCTTTCAGACGCTTTTGCAGATATGCGAACGTGAGCGGTGCCTTGGTTTCGAGCTGAGCTCTGCCGGTTCCAAGACCGCCTGCCGGGATAACGATGATCTGCTCCGCCGGCAAACTTATGCCCGACAGCTGCTCAAATGCCCTATCGATCGCCGCCTTGTTTTGCTCGAACTCTGCATCGGTAAAGAATGCATCCATTCCATTGCTCGGAAGCTTCTTTGTTGGTATCCCGACTGCATTCGGTTCGTCTCGCATTGCTGCGGCCTGACCGCCCAAGCCTCGCTGAACGAGATTGTCGCCGAACAGAAAGATGTGATCTCGATGTGATCTTACAAACGATCGCGTGATCCACTTCATAGTTACTACCCGATATCGCATAGTTGCACCTTACGCAAAAAGTCTGCCGCTTGAAGAGAGTGTCACTCCTCAAGCGGCAGTTAGTATCCGGCCTAGCAACTACTTTAGTAAGCTGCTGCCTGCTGAAGTTCCACCGGTGCGGTCTGTGCCGGCTGCATTGCTGCGCCGTCTCCGCCCTCATCACGACGGCCCGATAGGAACTGAAATTCCTGAAGGACGATCTCCGCACCTGCCTGTGGCGAATCGTTCTTATCCGTCCACGGGTTAAAGGTCAGACGTCCCTGGACATACAGACGACTGCCCTTTTGCACGTAACGTGCAAGCGTCTCCGCCTGTTTGCCGAATGCCGTCACGCGGAACCAGTCCGTCTTCTCGACGCGTCCCTCCGCGCTGTTACGGAACGAGTTCGAGGCCATTGAAAAACTCGCAACGAGCGTCCCGTTGTCCGTGATCTTTGTTTCTGGCGCTTTGCCGAGATTGCCGATAATCGAAATATTTGCTGACATTTTCTTAATTCTCCTGTGTTATTTGATTTTCCGAGGATCACGTTGATTGACGCCCCTCGAATCCTTCTCTGAAGGCACAATCTTTCAGCCGCCGATTATTTCTTATGTTTATCCAGTGATGATGTGAACGGAAGGACTTTGAGAATCGCGTAGCGTTCTAAAAAGCCGAAAGGCAGCATTTGTGAAACGTAAAGCGCGACTAGCGAGGGATCATTCGTGATCGATAGGAATATTGAGAGCTGAGAATTTTAGATGTGGATGCCGCCGACCGCCTCTATGATCAACCAGAGGTTCGAATTGAATGCCGGATTTGTCGAAAGAGGCCCACATCTCAACGTGGTCGGCAATCACTTTTTACAAGCCTTATACGGTATGTCGCGTCACAAAGTGAAGACCCTCCGCAAAGATCGCAGTGAATACCCACTTTCTGGTGCCATTACAGTGTGACAGTTATCGCCAATAAGTATTGGCTCAAGGTTTACCCAGTAGCACAAAAACGAGCCAGTTGTGGAATATTTATGCACCAATCAATAAGTACACAAGACACAATTCCATCCGACCACCTGGGACAGAGTGTGATAAGGTTTTGCGGCACACGTCTTGCGTGTGCCTGTTTCACCGAGTAACACAGATCGCGAAAATCGAGACGTGCCAGATAATTTTTGTTTACATTTGCGGGTCGTAAGTTGTATAACAGTCAATACTTAGCAAAACAGGAGCTCAGTTGTTGGTCGGAAGGAAATTGTTTTTTCGAACCTTTGAAAAGGCGTCTCCGAGAAAAATTGTCATTACTGATAAAAACGCTGGAAATCGCCAGTGGTTACATCTGATTTTGTCGTAACGAGATAGGTAAAGCGAATAATAGTTGTGGATAACCCGATCCTTTCTAAGTTGCAAACCTCACCAGGCGACCCGCCGACAAGAGGGTCTGGTGGTGCTCTTGATCGGGAGGGTCTCTTTGTAGAATCATTAAAACTAATTCGCAAAGTAATCGCTGGTCGTAAATCAGTTCCAAGCGATGACGTGTCAGATATTTCGCAAGAAACCGCGTT
>DAIOWA010000640.1:0-2243 GCA_036758705.1 Pyrinomonadaceae bacterium
CTGGCATCGACGACCTTCAGGAAAAAATCGGTGTCAGATTCCGCAAAGACCTGCGCTTTGCTTTGGCCGGTAGGTTCGAGGACGAGGCCGTCGCCCTCGCGCGTGAATTTAAACTTCATCGCCGGTGAGAGTTCATATTCGCCGACGTACTTGTCGAGCACAGCGGCATCGACCTTTACAGCGATTCGCTTCTTTGGCAGCGTATACGGAGCTCCGTCGTAAATGGCGATCAGGCTGCGGGTCACGTCCGAGGCAGGTACGCGGTCGTTGTTGACGAGCACGGCAATGAATAGTTTCTCGTCCGGAAAATAGGCGGCATCAGAAAGAAAGCCTTCGATCGCACCGCCGTGCGAGATTCGTTTGCGGCCTTTAGGATCGTTCGCGACGATAAGGCCGTAACCGTAATTACCTTTGTTCGGAGTCAGCATCTTCGTCAGCGTTTCGGCGTTCTTATAGACCTTGCCCTCTAGCAGCGCGGTCTGCCATTTGTAAAGATCGCCGGTCGTCGAATATAACCCGCCGGCAGCGTACGGTACCATCATGCTCGCCGCTTCGGCCGGTACGACCTCGTCGTCCTTGAGCGAATATCCCAGGGCTGATCCTTTGATCCGCACTTTTCCGTGGTCGTATCCGGTGTTCTCAAGCTTCAGCGGACCGAAGATCCGCTCTTTAAGGAATTGCTCGTACGTTTTCCCCGAAACCTTCTCAATGATCATCCCAAGAAGGACATAGTTAGAATTGCTGTATTCAAATGCCTCGCCGGGTGCCGCATTCAACGGCTTGTCACTGACAAGTGCGATAGTCTCCGACGGCTTCATATCATTCTTACGAAGCTCTTGAAAGTTAGGGAGGGCCGTGAAATTCGGGATACCAGACGACATCGAGGCGAGGTTGTGGATCGTGATCGGCTTCCAGGCCTCGGGGCAGGGATCGATGTATTTGCAGAATGGATCGCTCATGCTGAGCTTTCCTTCCTCCTGTAGCAGAAGGATGGATGCGGCCGTGAACTGTTTTGTGATCGAGCCGATGCGAAACTTTGTATAGGCGTCGATCGGCGTCTTTGCAGCGGCGTCAGCTATGCCGTACCCCTTGGCAATAAGCGGATTCCCGTCCTTGACGACGAGGATCGACCCCCCGACATTCTTCGCCGCAAGCCGGGCGTTCATATATTCGTCAGCCTTTGCGGCGAGATCTGCTGAGGGTGCAGCGGTTTGTGCGGCAACGGCCGAAGCGATCGCCGCGATGGCAACGAGGATAGATGTAAGGCGAATCCGGTATCTATTCATAACTGCTTTTTCCTACGCGAACCTTTTGCACTTTGTTCCGGGCTTTTCATTTACCCGGTTGATATTGGCGGGCAGCGTTGGCTTTGATCTTCTCGGGATAAAAATAGACCTCGCGAAGGCTGCCGGTCGAGTATCGCTCGGCTTGGTCATTGAAGTGTTTCGATTTCGGATCGCCGCTCTCGCCGCCCGCCGTTACGGCCTTGGCCCGGACGGTTTTTCCGAATTCGACAACAGCGACGAAGCTGTTCCCGTAGTTTCCGTAGATCTTTTTCGTACCGGTATTACGGCGAGCAGCATAAGAGGCAAGCGTGCCATAGTTTCCCGAAGCGAAGCCGACCGGAATGCTTGGCTTGCTGTCGTCAAAGGGATGTACGATGTCGCCGGTGAGGCGTTGGAAGCGATTTATCTCGCCCCACGGCGTTTGCCATTTACCGAAGTCGGCGGCGATCTTGTCCGAGGCCGTAGCGAGAGCTTCGAGAAGCTTTTTCGGATCAGCCCTTGTCGCCAGATAGTCTTCTATCGAGACGCCGGCTCGACGAGCATCGCCGGCGGCCTTCGAAGAAATGGCCTGCGCCCAAAAGTGTGCGAGTGATGTCTCAACCGAATCGACCGACCAGCGGTAATTCCATCCGCGAAGAAGCTTGATCTGCCCGGCGAGTTTTGCCTTCAGCGGATCGTTTGCGGCGAGCGCGTCCCATGCCTTTACGAGTGCCGGGATAGGCTTTTCGAAGAAAGGCATCTGCGAATCGTAGGCGGCGGTGTTGAGCGATTCGAGCGTGAAATCTTTTTTGTTCTCAAGCAGCCGGATCGCGTGAATTCCGCGTGCCGATTCTACGCCGTTATCGACATACCTTGGATAATCGGACTGTTTGAGGCTGCTTGCCCCCGCAGCGGACCACGGCCAGTTGTTGCTGTTGTAGACCCAGCCGGTCGCGGGATTGATGAGCGTCGGCGATT
>DAIOWA010000641.1:0-2241 GCA_036758705.1 Pyrinomonadaceae bacterium
GATGTATGGAAAGTCGAACCGGGACCTTTCGTGGTTCCTGCTCACACGCGGCGTTTGGCTGATCGTACTCGAGTTCACCGTTATTCGATTCCTGATCGTGTTCAATCTCGACTATTCGACCTTCCTCGGAATGGCTCAGGTCATTTGGGTGATCGGCGTTTCGATGGTGGTGATGGCGGCGCTCATATATTTGCCGGTTAGGATCGTCGGCGTCGCGGGCGTGTTGATGATCGTGCTGCATAACGTTCTCGACGGCTTCGCGATCCCGCCGGAGATAGCATTCACCGGACAAGCAAACTTCTCTCAGTCACTGTGGATCATCCTGCACGGCATCGGCGTAGTTCCGATCGGCACAACCGGTACGGCAGCGTTCGTCCCGTACGCAGTGATCCCGTGGCTCGGCGTGATGATGGCCGGCTATTCACTAGGTTCGGTGTTCGGATGCGAAAGCGACCGGCGACGAAAAGCTTTGCTTGGGCTCGGCCTTGGAGCTTTCGCACTGTTTGTTGTCATTCGCTTCATCAACGTCTATGGCGATCCTGTTCCGTGGCGGACGTTCGAAACCGGCACGCAGACCCTGTTGTCCTTTTTCAACGTCACGAAATATCCGCCGTCACTGTTGTTCCTGTTAATGACGATCGGCCCGGGAATGATCGTGCTGGCGTTAACGGATGGTATTCACGGAAAAGCGATATGGCAGCGGATCTGCATCACGTTTGGCCGTGTACCGATGTTCTATTATTTGCTTCAATGGGCGTGGGCCCATTCGGCGGGCTTAGCTCTCGCCTATTTTGCGGGCACGAATACGAGTTATCTGTTCCTGGATCCGTTCGGCATGGGCCAGGCGGCCCCGCCCGGACATGGATTCTCACTCCTAGTGGTGTACGCTGTTTGGGTCACAGGTCTGATCGTCGTCTACCCGCTTTGTTTGTGGTGGGGAAACTTGAAGGCACGCAACAAGCATTGGGCTCTAAGCTACCTGTGATCCCGTTGACAGCTATATGAAGGTTCTCTTCAAGATCTACGCAGCCTGCAGCGTAGTGATCACCGCATTCTTTGTCTTCTTTATGGTCACTCCGCTCGTCGGGCTGCTGCCGTTGGGTGACGCGGGACAGATCTTGGTATTGGGTGGGCTGTTCGTTTTTTTGCCTGGTGTATACCTCCTCTACATTGTTTGGCGTGAAGGTTTCGACTTCGGCTGGCTGCTTTCACACCGAGGCGGCTTTTGGGCCATTCTGATCCTTATATTCGGGTTGGCAATCATGGTTTGCGGAACACTCGTCTTGTTCTGGCCCGGGATATTTATGCCCGCATTTGAGCAAGGTGCTCTCCCGTTTGGCATCCTGCTCATTACACTTTTCTGGCTGGCCCTCATCGTCATATTCGCGTTTCTTGGATGCGGGATGATCGCGAGAGGAGTTGGACTATTCCGAATGAAGCGGCCGGTCGATTCTATCTTTCCGTTCGCCGCCGGCATCTTTTGTTCGCTGCTTTCAGGGCTATTCTTTTCGATTTACCTTGATGTGCTCAATGACACTCTGATCCGCATCTCGGAAGCTGCGCAGTGGAACGGACTGTGGGGTATGTCGGCAACATTGGTCGTCGCGTCTCTAGTTGCGGGATCGGTATTGCCTATCTCTGCTATCCTTGACAAGGACGAGGTCGCCGACGATCGCCGCCCCGGATGAAA
Organism: Pyrinomonadaceae bacterium; assembly: GCA_036758705.1. Taxonomy (GTDB): domain Bacteria; phylum Acidobacteriota; class Blastocatellia; order Pyrinomonadales; family Pyrinomonadaceae; genus OLB17. Next base: position 1,691 of record DAIOWA010000641.1, read on the forward strand.
ATGAATAGGAAAGTCGTACACACACGCCACGTACTTGCCGTAAAAGACCTCGCGGTTTCTGCCGCTTATTTCAAGGACAAGCTCGCATTCGAACTCGACTTCACCGCTCCCGGATGGGAGTTTCTGTCGTTCGGCGATTTCAAGGTGATGCTCGGCGAGTGCTCGGACGCGCTGTGGGCCCACGAGACCGGAGATCATTCGTGGTTCGCTCACTGCCTGGTCGAGAATGTGGATGAGGTCTACGAAGAGATCACCGGCCGCGGTGCCGAGATCATCTCGACTATCCGAACGCAGCCCTGGGGCATCCGCGAATTTACCGTGAAGACTCCTGACGGCCACCGGATCGTGTTCGGTCAGTTAGTACCAAGCCAGTAAATTCTGGTCCGTAGACCAATCACATGACCATCACATAAAAAGGCTCAAGGATAATCAGGCTAACTATTGACATCCTTAGACTTGCGGCAGACCTTGATAGTGTGTGAGGTCTTGTCATCACAAGACTGTCACATAAAACTAGGCCCAAATTGGGACGTAGCTTATTTGTTTTCGAG
>DAIOWA010000642.1:0-2224 GCA_036758705.1 Pyrinomonadaceae bacterium
TTTCCTTCATTGACTTACCTTGATCCTTCTTTCTCTGATTGCTTGAGGCCAACGACGAGACACTTGGAATAGCTTTCCCTGCGCCACTTACGCCACGTGACGTCCGCTCCGCCGGTGAACCAACGACGACAGCAGCAGCAGCGCGGCTTTGATTTTGAACCGGCATCGTCATCGCCCCTGTTTCGCTTCGTCAATCGGAAAGAATCGGAGATAAATCAGGATAATGCACGCCAACATCAAGAACGAGACGGTAGCGACGGCGGCCCCACCTCCCAAGTCGAACTCGAGAAATGCTTTCCGGTAAGCCAACGTCGGAAGCGTCTCGGTTTCATTCAACGGTCCACCCTTCGTCAGCAGCCAGATCACGTCGAATTTGTTAAACATCCAGATCCCTCTCAGGAGGATGACAACGATCAACACGGACCTCAATCCCGGCAGCGTGATATGCCAGAACTGTTTCAAAACGCCGGCACCATCAACGCGAGCTGCTTCGTATAGCTGGGACGGAATCGATTGAAGGCCGGCAAGAACACAGGTCACAACGAACGGCGTCCAGATCCACACGCTGACCAGGACAATAGTCGCCTTCGCATTTGTTGCATCACCTCCCCAGTCGAACATTCCATATCCAAACGACGCAAAGATGCTTTTGAGAAGGCCGTAGTTTGGGTCGAGAATCCATTGCGTGATGAGGCAGGCGACGACCGTCGGAAGGAAGTACGGTACGATCGACAATGCTCGCACAACAGTCTGCCCCACGAACTGCCTGTTGAGAACAAGCGCAATGCTTATACCGAGGACGACTTGTAGCACGATCGCCGAAATGGCGATCGTGATCCCGTTCAACAGAGAGCCCCAGAACAGCGGCTCGCTAAGCACTTTCAGATAGTTGCCGAGTCCTACCCATCGCGGCTGGTCGATGAATGATGACGCCGTGTAGAACGAGAGCTTAATCGAATAGAGGAGAGGCCCGCCAACAATAGCACCGAGCACCAATACACTTCCTATGAACAAACCGATAATTCGCCAGTCCTGTCGCATGACGTGGCCTCTCCTGTCGCCAGTTCCGATGCTCAGCTGATTTTTCGGATTCGATCGGCAGCGGCCTTTACGCAATCACTCGACGACATATTCCTGAGAACCCGATTTTGCAGCATCTCCGGCATAATGTTCGCATCGAAAAGCTTGCACGGCCGCAGATCGATCGACGGACCCGTCATATCCACTGAGTTAAGAACCGTTTTGCTGCCTTCATCAATGAATGACTTCATCTGCTCCATCGTCGCCCAATGCTTTTGAATCATCGGATGATTTTTCCACCGAGGATCGTCGTAAATGTCCAACCGTGCCGGTTGGAAATTCATCCAGGCGGAGTGCAGCCAATCGATATAGTGCTCGTCAATAAACCATTTTAGAAACTTATAGGCCGCCTCGGTTTGCTTAGTCTTGTAAAGAATGAAGCCATCGAAGGCGAAGGACAGTGCATCCTGCTTACCTGTGCTGTCCGGGGAAGCGAAGATACCATATTTGTTCGCAAGGTCTGGATTGCGAGCTTCGAGCGCCTCGACCACCCGGCCCGAATAAACGGTATGTGCAACCTTCCCCGTCGCAAAAAGGCTCATCAGCTCAGCATAACTGACCGTATTCATGCCAGCCGGCATCGTTTTATAAAGGTCGGCATATAGATCGAGAAAGCGGCCGGTCGGACCGGCATTCTCCGGTGCATCGAGAACCACGTTCCACTTGTCGTCATAGAATTTCGGCGCTTCTGCAAACAGGTTGCCAAAGCTCGCCCAATTGGTGGCACTGTCGCTCGCCAGTGGAATGACGCAGCCGCCCCGCTCGATGTTGCCATCTTTCGTGACAGTCAGCGCTCGGCAATTCTCAAGGAACTCGGCCCATGTCTTGGGAACCTTCAAGCCTTTTTCCTGATACAGATCCTTTCGGTAGAAAACCGTCACCAAATTGTAGTCATAGGGATAGAACCAGTTCTCTCCCTTGTATGACCAAGTCCCCTGCTTGCCCCACGAGTATTTTTTGACGAGATCCGTCAACGGCACAATTTGGTCGGCCATCGCGTATTGCAAAATGTGAGCAATATATCCGGCCGTCGCAATATCGTACGGAGTGCCAGCATTGATGGCCGCCATCGACTTTGCAAAACCGCTACTAATCGGCGTAGAGTCGACGACGATTTTTACGCCGAACTTGCTCTGGTATTCAT
>DAIOWA010000643.1:0-2221 GCA_036758705.1 Pyrinomonadaceae bacterium
GCGACGTTTCTGAAAGGAACGGCAAGGTCGGCATTCACGAAGACTTCGGCTGACCTCGGCATCAACCCGATCTTTCGCTTCCTCGCGACTCTCGGGATCCTTCTGGTCGTTCCGGTCTTCTCATTGCTTAGACTCATCGTTTTGCGGCCGTTGAAGTCGAGCTTTCACTTCTTTTTCGTCGGCGGGCCTTTCTTGTCACCCCAATAGAACGCGCGGACGACGAGGACGTAGACAAGGATGCAGATCGCCAGAAGGACAAAGAAGAAAACGAACGAGCCAGGAGAGCGGCGACATTAAGGAGATTCCTCCTCGGTCGGCGGCTCTTGGTGAACGAGCCCCTCAAACAAGGTCTTGCTGCCCTGGTGATCCAGAAAGTGCTTGTACGCAACCGTGATCAACGCTACAACCGGGATGGCAAGAAACACGCCCGGAATACCTGCGATCTGCTCACCCGCCAGCACCGATAAAATTATCAGCACCGGGTGCAGATGGATGCCGCCGCGGATAATGCGCGGATAGGTGATGTAGTCGTGAATGATGCGGAGCGTGATCAAAAAGATAAGCACCGGCCAAGCCTTCCACGGGTCGTCGCCAAAGCCTACGGTCGCGACTGCGATGACCCCGATGGTCAGCGGCCCGAGAAGTGGAATGAACTCGAATATTCCAGCCAGGATCCCGAGCAGCAACGCATACTTAAGCCCAATGATATAAAACCCGGCCGTACATACGACGCCGATCAGCACGCACGAAATGATGCAGGCTCGCACATAGGCCGCGAGCGTATCGTTGGAATCGAGCAAGATCCCGTCAGCCCGCATCCGCCATTGTCCGGCCGGAAACAGCCGAAGCACGCCAAGTCGAAACGAATTTACATCCTTCAGAAAGAAGAATCCGAGGATCGGAATAATGATCAGCCACGGCACGAAGGTCACAAACGACACGAGCCCGCCGCCGACCGCCGCCGTAATTCGCTCACCAAGGATCACGGCTTGTTCGTTGAGTTTCGTCTGAACCTCGTTTGGGATCCGAAGCCTATCGAACCGACGGTTTAGATCATTAAAGCTGCGTTCGAGCGATGCGCTATAGGACGGCAGATTAGCCGCAAAATCTCTCGCCTGCTGCGAAACCTGCGGTGCTACGCTCGCGATCGTGACTCCCAGAACTGAGAAAACAAACAGATACGATATCGCGATCGCCAATCCCCTGGGCATGAACCGCTCGATCTTTTTCGCCTTAAAGGGCTTCCGGATCAGGTTAACCAGAGGGCTGATGAGATACGCAAAAAAGATCGATAGAACGAGAAGGAAAGATAGGTAGGTCAGCGATCCGATCACGCTCGCTATGCTGGAAGCGATAAAGATCACTACCAGTGCAACGACAACTGTTCTCACGACCGCCCGAATCGACGGAAATGACGGATCGAGCACGACGCGGACCGGTTCGATCTGCTTCGGTTCGAGCAGCCGTTCTTCCGTCGGAGGTTGTGGTTCGACCAAATTCGCCATTTATCGATTGGCCTGAGCCTTTGCATTCGCGTTTTCAAGCGGCTGTAATCGAGAGAGGTCTTCGACCGTGAATCGTTCCTCGATCAGCTTTCGCGAATCGTCCGGCATTCGAAAGTTCGACCCGACCAATATCGCTTTCCCGTCGTCTGCCAGCGCCCGACGGTTCATCTCGCCCGGTATCACCGCGGACGCAAACTTCTTATCTTCGTTATCCAGCGGGCCGCCATCCTTTCGTTTTATTACATAAATAAAGACAAAATCCGCCGTCCGCATCGCCTCTATGTCCTTCTCCAACGTAGACCGCACCGGCGCCGTATTATTAGGCTTCGACTCAGTCAACTCAGCATTCGATTCCACGATCCGCTGATTAGGCGCGCAGGAGCAAATTAAGCCCACCAAAAGCATGCCCGCAAAACTACTGGTTAGTTTCGACGTTTTCATCAGGTAAATTACTGTTAACGTTAAGGTTATCGTTCTGCTCCATGCGGTCCAACTCTTCTTTCTCTTCCGGGGTTTCAGGAGCTTCATCCGGGTCCTTCCATGGGTCCCCCTTTTCGGTGCGGATCTTCAGAATACGGCCTTCGTCATCGTCGTAAACCAAGTCGGTCCAACCACTTGCGAGTAGCTTAGCGACCATTTCATCATTTTCTTTCTCGTCGGTAAACACGTAATTTGCACCGAACTTTTCGCGGATCACCGGTCCGGCGTCCTCGGTC
>DAIOWA010000644.1:0-2221 GCA_036758705.1 Pyrinomonadaceae bacterium
CTTCCCCGTTTCCTGCAGCGACGCCTGCGACTGCCGTGACTGAGACCTGGTCACGCGGCTATAGGCCAAAACCTCAAAAGCTTAACACCGCAGCATCCACATTTGGCTACCAGTCAACACGTGTGAACGGAGAGCGGCTCTACACTGGCGGTACTCGACAGGTATGGATCAAGATCGAGACGGTGCAGACTGATGACACTACTGGTGCGATCGTGACCAAGGACATCACAGAGGATATCCTCTCGTTGGGAATGACCTACGAAGCGCCCTCCTCGATGAATATTCCTGGATATCCGGGGTCAGGATGCTCGGTCGCGGTCAATGGCAGCCCGACAGCGCCAAGCACGAATTTAACCAGCACCACGGCGCAGGCCGCTTCCACGTGTCCCGACAGCAGGTCAATATTGCGAATTCAGCGATTCGCGATTCCCGGCGATGAGATCACGGAAAACGCGAACAACGCCATGAGTTATTTAAGCTCGCTAAACTACGTAAAACGCTTCAGCAATGCTACGCAGGCAAAGATCGACAATGGCTGTCCTCCGCTTACCGGAACGTCAAACGGATCGGGAAGCAACTGTCGAAACGATACGACCGGCTACTATGACAATGCACTTTCATGGTCGGGAACCAATCGAGAGAATTGGGGCCATCTAAAGCTTGCCCTTTGGACATCGTCGGGTTCGGATGATCAAGCCGTTGTGCCGTTTCCAATCGAGGTTTTTGATACACGTGAAGGACTCTACTACGACGATAAGAGCACAAGCTATTACTCAAACGCGAACTTCGACAGCTTTAGAAAAATTTCGTGGAACGGCGCGATGAGCATGCTTGATATCGACGTTGCCAATCTTCGCCGATTCCTGCGAGGTGATTTCAACGGTTTATTCCCGACGAACACACCCTTCGCGACTAATAAAGGAAGTGCTTTGGCGAACTCCGACGTACCGGATCTTAATGGTTGGGTAATGTATGTTTCTGATCGCCGCGGCGATGCCGACTTTGACGGCAAGTACGATATGGAAGATGTCTACGGCGCGGCGCCGGGTAATGATGGCTCGATGCAGACGGGTGAAGACCTCGATCCGGTAGATACATATGGCTACGGGACGCTAAACACCGATTTCTCGAACGACGAAGCTACCCGCTATCGTAACGCGGAGTATGTCGACCGAGTCGCCGTCATCGATCATCCCTACTATCGACGCGGCATTCGTCTAACCAACGGCACGGTTCTACCCGGAATCTACGACTCGGCGACGCCCGCGAACACCAAGGGATTCACCTTTTCAAGTGAAAATGGCGTCTATGTTCAGGGCAACTATAACGCTACGGGGGTAACGAGCGTTCCATCAACCGGTAACACCCCGTACAGCAACTACCGACCCTTCGATACTTCGACTCACATCCCCGCCTCGGTAGTTGCAGACGCGGTGACCATCCTTTCGAACAATTGGTCGGACGCCCAGAGCTTCACGTCGCCCTGGGATAAGGACGGCAGCGATCGACAAGCGAGCGAGACCACCATTCGCTTTGCCATGATCGCGGGTGATACGATCGCAAGTAAGGAAGCTACGCCGAATCAGGGCGGCATCTCGCCGCGTCTGAATGGCGGCGTGCACAACTTTAAGCGCTTTCTTGAGAAATGGACGGGCGACAACCTGAATTACGCCGGATCTCTCATCAATCTGTTTAATTCTCACAACAACAACGGCGCCTTCAAGTGCTGCAACACAGTTTACGATCCGCCGCGTCGTAACTGGGTGTTTGATAGTACGTTCCTTGATCCTACGCGGCTTCCGCCCGGATCACCGTTCTTCCAGTACATTCAAACTACCGGATTCGAACGCACCAACAACTAGACGAGAAAGGCCCGACGAGATCGCCGGGCCTTTTGTTTATTGAGATCGGGGTCTAATTTCTGTGCTTGAGAGCGAGTTGCAGGAAGTTCTAGAAGAGGATCCGGCCGTCGCGGGATTCGTTTGGATGTTCCCAGCGGGTGGGGTTCTTGGACCAATCCTCGAAGGATTTTTCCAGGTGAAATTGAACACAGTAGATAAGCTGGCCATCTGATCGCTTGACCATCATCTGGTTCTTGCAGAGATACGAAGTCGCGAGCAGCTTGAATCCTACCGGGACGCCCTCGACCTGGATACCGTGGTTTTGCCACACTCGCAGGATGTCGTCTTCCTTTGAATAAGCCTGCCAGATCCCGGATGAC
>DAIOWA010000645.1:0-2216 GCA_036758705.1 Pyrinomonadaceae bacterium
TTGTATTCGACGGCAGCACCGCTCGACGGGCCGTTGGGCGTTTCGATCTTTTTACGGACCATCGCGACGCGGTCGCCCTCAATATTCTTGATCTGGCTTTCGACGTAATCACGCATTCCGTCGCCGACGCCGTTTGTCATCGTAAGCGTGAACGAGCCGACGAAGATTGCGAGCACGGTCAGGATCGTGCGAAGTTTGTTGCGGAAGAGGTTGCGGTTCGCAGTTTTTATCAGGTCCCAGGTTTTCATTATGCAGTCGCCTCCTTTCTTCGGTCGGCGACTATCCGCCCATCTTTCATTTCGATCACGCGGTCGCAGCGATCCGCGAGGTCAGAATCGTGCGTGACCATGACGAGTGTTATTCCCTGATCGCGGTTCAGGTCGAAGAGCATTTTCTCCACGGCGGCACCAGTCGACGAATCGAGATTGCCGGTCGGTTCGTCGGCAAAGATCACCTCGGGCCGGCCAACCAGAGCGCGTGCGATGCAGACGCGCTGTTTCTCTCCGCCGGACAGGTCTTTCGCCTTTTTATTGATCTTGTCCGCGAGTCCGACAGCATTGAGAGCGGCAGTTGTTTCTTTGGCGATCTCCGAGTTCGAGGCTCCACGAATACGCATCGGAAGGACTACATTCTCGAAAACCGTATCGCGGCCATTGAGGAAGAACTGCTGAAAAACAAAACCGAATTTCTCGTTGCGAAGAGCATTCTTCGTTTTCTCGGAAAACGCGGATGTGTCTCTGCCATCAACGAGAATGCTGCCGTACGTCGGTGCGTCAAGACAGGCGAGCAGGTGCATCAGCGTCGATTTGCCGCTGCCGGATTTGCCGACGATCGCAACGCAATCACCGCGTCGGACCGACAAGTCGACGTCCTTCAACGCCTCATAATCCACGCCGTCGCTGGTATAGGTTTTCGAAAGATTCTTTGCTTCGAGCATATTCGTTTACCGCAAATTGACGGTTAGGTTCGAGAAGCACTTACGTCAGGTGCCGCGTAAATGTTCAGCCGAAATGAGATTCATGCGTTGACTTGGCCCCGTATAGACGTAATAATCCAAGGTTTGGTCTTTGCAGGTTTGCTTCGTTTGACTGGGGAAGCGGGTGAGAATCCCGCACGATCGCGTCACCGTGAATTGATTGCGGAATGCGGATTGCAGATTGCGGATTGAAAGAATCGGAAAGCGAAAGGCGTTCAGGTTCAAAAATCTAAAATTCAAGATCCGAAATCCGAAATCGAGCAAGTCGGGCCGCCTCAAGCGAAGTACATTGCCTTTACGGATGTTCGCGAATGACATCGACGGCAGACATGGTCATTTCTAAGCGCCTTGTTTTCTGGTTCGATGGTCGAACTGCGAAGACGAGGCGTTTCGATTTGGGATTTGGGATTGCGGAATGCGGAATTCTTTGAAGTTTTTACGGATGGTTGCAGTTTGCTGTTTGATCGGTGTCACGTTCCTCAGCGCCTGTCGTTCTAGCGAGCCGTCTGTTCCAGAGGTTGTTCTCCCGACACGATCGTTTACCGATGATCTTGGTCGTGAGGTCAAACTCCCCGAGAAGGTAGACCGTGTTATTTCGCTCGCTCCAAGTATGACGGAGATCATCTTTGAGGCGGGCGGCGGGGGAAAGCTGGTGGGGGTCACTGCATATTGCGATTTCCCCAAAGAGGTTGGTTCGATCGAGAAAATAGGCGATACCCAAACGCCAAACATTGAGCGAATTATCGCTCTTGATCCGGACGTTGTTTTTGTTTCTACTGCATCTCAACTTCAAGCATTCATGAGTGCTCTTGAGCAGAGAAGCATAGCCGTTTTCGTCGTGAATGTCCGAAGTTTTGATGACCTCTACCGCAGTTTGAAAGTGGTCGGGGAGATCTTGGGTACTGAGGAAGTTGCTTTGGCGAATGTTGTGAATCTCTCTGGCCGGGAGAGCTTCATTATGCATCGGAGGCTCCGGGACCCGGAGATCGGGAAGGCTCCGCGAGTTTTCGTCCAGATCTCGAATGAACCCTTGTTCACTATTGGGAAAGATTCGTTTCTTACCGAAGTTGTCTCCAAGGCTGGCGGAGAATCGGTGACGAAAGACGTGCCGAGCGGGTATCCAAAGTTGAGTAAGGAAACGGCGTCGGCGATGAACCCTGATGTGATCATTCTTTCGGATAGCGAAGACAATCGGGAAGCGAATGCCGTGTTCAAGAATTCTAACGCGGTGAAGAACGGC
>DAIOWA010000646.1:0-2214 GCA_036758705.1 Pyrinomonadaceae bacterium
CTGGTGAAAAACCTGCTGCTGAGCCGACCGAGGGCGAATAGACTGGAGTCGTGAGCGTCCCGCTCACGCTTTTGCTGGGACAGACGCGATGTTTTACCGATCGTCTCTGGTGGGCGGGACGCCCACCGCTCCAGTCATATGAGCGATTGGCTTATCGTTGGCCTCGGCAATCCGGGAACCTCGTACGAAAGGACGAGGCATAATCTCGGTTTCATGCTTGTCGATCGGCTGGCACGCGAGGCTCAGACGCAGATAAAGCGTGACGAGTGCCGGGCGTTGATCGGCAGGGCGGTGATTGAAAATCAAACGGTCGAACTGGCCAAGCCACAGACGTATATGAATCTGAGCGGCGAATCGGTCAGTTGCCTGTTGTCGAAGCCGGACCGTGCGGTAGAAAAGCTGGTTGTTATTTCAGACGACCTTGCTCTTCCGCTCGGAACGATAAGGCTGCGGACCAAAGGGACGCACGGCGGGCAGAACGGCCTTCGGTCGATCATCGATTGTTTGAGAACGAATGAGTTTATCCGCTTGCGGATCGGCATAATGCCGGAGCATCCGATCTCGAACACGAAGAATTTCGTTCTCGAAAATTTCGCGAAAGGCGAGATCGAGACAGTTGAGAACATTTTGGAGAAAAGCGCGGACGCGATCCGATCTGTGATATCGGAAGGGATCGAAAAAGCGATGGCAAAGTTTAATGGATAAGGACCACCTTACTTCGCTTCAATACAAGGAAAGCGAGGTTGGATAGCCAGAAGGAGGAAAAGAAGTTGGCACAAAGAACATACGAAGTAATGTACATCGTCGATCCTGAGACGCCGGCAGATCGCATCGAGAAACTTAACGAAGCGGTCGGCAAAGTGATCGAGAAAGAGGGCGGGACCGTAGTCCGCATGGACGATATCGGCCGCAAACAGCTTGCATACCCGATCGAAAAGAAGTACGAAGGCCACTACGTGCTTTTCGAGATCAACGGTTCGGGTCAGGAGATCCTTGAGCTTGAACGCCGTATGCGCGTCAACGATATGATCATCCGATACATCACGATCCGCGTTGATGAAGATCGCAAGAAAGCTGAAAAGCTGCAGGCCAAGCGTGAAAATCGCCAGGCGAAGCGTGCTCGCTTCCGTGCGACCGAAGAGACGACAGACACCCCGGCGGAGGCAGCGGCCTAAGGAGACAAAAGATCATGGCAGAGAATTTTGACAGACCAGATAGACCAGAGCGTGCTGAAGGTGAAATGGATTTCGGCGATGAGAACTTCGGCGATAAGGCGCCTCGCCGTTATCAGCGTCGCCGTCCGCGTCAGGTAGTGCCGGATTACGTCGATTGGAAGGATATCGATCTGCTTCGGCAGTTCATTCCGGAACGCGGCAAGATCATGCCGCGCCGCATCTCGGGCATCTCGGCGAAAGATCAGCGCCGCATTGCGACCGCGATCAAGCGGGCACGTTCGATGGCGATGCTGCCGTTCGTGGTGGATTAAGCACGAGGGAGATTTTTGAAATGGCAAACACAACAATTTTGTTAAGAGAAGACATCGATACCCTCGGCGGACGCGGTGAGATCGTAAAGGTAAAGGCCGGATACGCCCGCAATTTCCTGCTGCCGCAGGGCCTTGCGACGCTTGCGACCAAGGGTAACGTCCGACAGATCGAGCTTGAGCGTGAAGCGCTGCTTAAGAAGGCTTCGGTCGAACGGGCGACCGCGGAAGCTCAGAAAGAGCAGATGGGGTCGATCGAGTTAGCGTTCGAGCGCAAAGCCGGCGACGGCGGAACGCTGTTCGGTTCGGTCACGTCGATGGACATCGCGGAAGCTCTGCAGGTGAAAGGTTACGAGATCGATCGCCGCAAGATCAGTCTTCGCGATGCGATCAAAGAAACCGGCGAATACACCGTCAAGGTCAAGCTGCACCGCGAGGTAACGCTTGAGGTTCCGGTGAAGGTAACGGCAGAAGGCGGCGATGAGGCTGCGGCAGAAGCTCCGGCCGAAAAGAAGGGCCGCAAGAAGAAAGAAGAAGCTGCGGTTGAAGAAGCTGCTGCGGAATAAATTTTCTTCGGCCTGTTGAAACACGGTAAGTCTTTGCACTGCATTCGTTTCGGCGAATGCAGTTTTCTTTTGTTCCTCCGGTTCTTCTTGTTCTGTGGTTTCAGAAATGTGAGCGACAGAACAGGAAGAACAAGAAGAAAAGAAGCGAAAGAAGAATGTGAGAGC
>DAIOWA010000647.1:0-2213 GCA_036758705.1 Pyrinomonadaceae bacterium
GCCGCCGCCTGAGCTTCGAACTGCTGAAATTGCTGATTTTGATATTGCTGAAATTCCTGCTGAGGAACCGCCGGAGCCGTTATCGCCAGCTCTATATGGACAGTTCCCGTGGTTCCGTTCCTGCCGAACTGGATCGAATCCCCGTCGTTGAGCTTTACGCTGTCGATCTTCGATCCGTTGACGAGCGTTCCGTTTGTGCTGGTGTTGTCACGGATGTAAAAACCGTCAGGTTTTGCTTCGACAAACGCGTGCAGCTTTGAGGCGACCCGCTCTGCCGAAGGATCAAATCGCACGCTGCAGGTCTCGCTTCGCCCGATCGAGAGGAAGCCGGTTTCGAGTTCGAATGTTTGCCCATTGAGCGTCCCGCTCGTGATCGTCAGCCGCAATTTCATACAGCCATAATAGGTGCAACTCAGCTGAAGTCAAGCAGATACAAAGTTTCCAGTTAGAACGGGTTAACTGACGCCGGGGAAGGACGATCGTCCGAATCTCCGAATTCCACCATTGAGCGGGACGAGTCCGTGCTGTTTATACGATACCAAATACCCTCACTTGGCCGGTAAACCGCTATATCCGATATCTCATCGCCGTCGTAATCGCCGGGTACGGGAATATCTTCCGCAATACCCCAATTTACCCAGAAAACGTGTTGTCCCGAATAGTCGAAGATCCACCAATTCCCGTCAGAAGGTCGATAAACCACCAGATCGCTCTTGCCGTCTCCGGTAAAATCTCCACTCACGGGACGATCCCCGCTTATACCCCAATTTCGCATCACCGGCGTGCTCGACGCACTCGGGATAATGTACCAATTTCCTTCGCTCGGGCGGAAAATCCCTATATCCGTTTTTCCATCACCATCCCAATCGCCGGTCACCGGTTTGTCACCGCTGATTCCCCACTGTGTTGCGACTATACCGAGCGTGCTCCGCCATACATACCACGTGCCGTCCGAGGGCCGCCAAATGGCAATGTCCGCTCGTCCATCAGCATCGAAATCGCCGGCCACCGGAACATCTCCGGCTATGCCCCAGTTAACGAAATAGCGCTCACCTGAACTTGGCCAGATCCACCAATCGCCGCTTGAAGGCCGCCAGACCGCGACATCACTTTTCCCGTCCCCATCGTAATCCGCCGCCGTAAGTACGTCGTCGCTGATACCCCATTCCTGTCCGCCGAACGAATTTGACGAGCTGTTCTCGATCGTCCATAAACCGGTGGATGGCGTGTATCTTGAAAGGTCGGTCCTTCCGTCGCCGTCAAAATCGGATACTACGTTCTTTCTCGGAGCTGTCGCCTTCGTCGTATCGACGATCAATAGGCCGTCGTTCATATCGCCGACCAGCACCTTGTCGTTTCCGAGGAACGGAAAGACCGCCCACGCTCCGTTGTAATTCGTCGGAAGCGAGTTCTGCAATCGTTCGCTGCCGCAGATGATATCCCAAGGTTCGTCCGCAAGGGTTGTCTCAACAGCGGTTGGTTTGACGAACTCGGGGCTGTAAGTGTCGTACTGTCCGATGTGATTCAAGCTTCCCGGTGCTGTAATGTCGAAAAGCTGCAAGCCTGCCTGATACCACGAAACGAACAACCTGTTTCCCATTACCACAGGATTGTGGGGAGTCACGGCGTTAAGGCCGAGGTCGGCCATCGTGACGCGATTTACGAGAAGCGGCGTTGCGGGATCAGACACGTCATAGACGCGTACGTCGCCCGGACTAGCACCGTTGCTCGCCGACACCTCACGTGCGCTGTACAGGTAGTTTCCGTCCTCGCTCGTCCAACTGCTGTGCATATTATTGCCGTTCGATGAGTTGGCATTCGGGTCCTCGATGTAACCCAGAAGGATTGGATCTTGCGAGGCGAGATTTGAGATGTCGTAGATCTCCGTGCGGCCTCTAACCGATCCCCCACCCCACCCCGATGTGTACATCTTGTTTCCGCGAATGTGGAACGCATGCACCCAGACGATCTCCGTAGGATCGATGTCCCGGACGAACACTGGAGAGGAGGGGTTCGTTATATTGATGACCTTGATAAGCCTCTTTGAGAAGCTATTGTAGTTTTCGATGAGAAACCGCTGCCCGCCCTGATCGAAGATCACCATCTCGTGAATGCCGTCAAAACCGCCATTTGTCGAGTTCACCTTGCCGAGCAATACCGGATTTTGCGGATCCGTGAGATCAACGATATGAACGCCGTCGCCTGTAGTGGGG
>DAIOWA010000648.1:0-2210 GCA_036758705.1 Pyrinomonadaceae bacterium
GCGGTAACGAAACCAAACGCCGCCGTTAACGCTCAGCCATCCGCCCCGTCAACCGTCAGTTCACTGCCCATCCGTCGCGTCATTCTCTATTCCAACGGCGTCGCTTACATCGAACGTCGGGGAATGATCAGCGGCAATGCCGAGATCAATCTTTCGTTCAAGCAGTCGCAGGTCGATGACGTGCTCAAATCGATGGTCGTGCTCGACCTGAACCAGGGAAAGATCGGAGCGGTCAGCTATAACTCATCGGCTCCTGCTTCTGCCCGAACGGCGGAAATTCCGTTCTCCGTCGATGCCGAGTCGGGCGAGGAAACCACAGGCGGGCTTGCTCAGGTGCTCAGTCAAATGCAGGGAGCCAAGGTCGCTGTGGTGTCGACAAAAGGCCCTGCATCCGGGTCGATCCTTACGGTCGAGAAGCGGGCATTGCCTGCGGAGAAAGACAAACCGGGTTCGACAGCTCATTTCCTTGTGATCGCATCTGATGCCGGGGAACTTTCGAGCTTCGACCTTGCAGAGGTGCGAAGCGTAAAGCTGCTCGATGAAGGTACAAAAAAAGATCTCAACGAGTTCGCGAGCGCAACCGCATCGACCCGTCGACGTGACGCAAAGACGATCACAGTCACGTCCAGCGGATCGGGACAACGCGAAATGGTTGTTAGCTACACCGTCGCCGCTCCGATCTGGAAGACGACCTATCGAGTCGTAATGGACGACGACGGAAAGCCGTTCTTCCAGGGCTGGGCGATAATCGACAACGTCTCGGAAGAAGATTGGGACGGCGTTCAACTGTCCTTGGTCTCAGGCTCGCCGGTTTCCTTTATACAGAATCTCCAGAAGCCGCTTTACCGCTATCGGCCGATCATCCCGATCCCGGACGACCTGAACCTTGATCCGCAGATCTACGATGCCGAGAAAGGCGAGCTGGCAAATCCCGGACGCGGATACGGATCTGGTGAGGGCAATGGGTATGGCATGGGCTCCGGATCTGGTGGTGGGAATGCACCGCCAGCCCCGGTCGATAATGATGGCGTTTCCACAAGCCTCAGCGATGCTCTAGTAAATCAACAAGGCGGTATTCAAACAGCTGCCTCGGGGAAAGAGTTCGGTGATCTTTTCGAATACAAGATCACAAATCCTGTGACTGTTTCTCGGAACCGCTCGGCTCTGATCCCGATAGTCCAAACACGAATGGACGGCGAGCGTGTTTCGATCTACAACGAAGAACATCGAGCCGATCGACCGATGGGCGGGATGATGCTTACAAATACCACACCGCTCACATTCGAAGGCGGAAGTCTGACGGTGCTCGATGGGGACGCATACGCCGGCGAGGCACTGATGGAACGGCTGAAACCGAAAGAGAACCGACTCATCTCATTCGCGCTTGATCTGGGCACGAGAGTTTCGACCGAAGAAAAGGGCGATCGGCGGCCAGCTCAATTGGTGAAGGTCGTCAAGGGCGTATTCCAGGTACATTACTTCAAGACCGAGGAGAAAAAGTACACGTTGACCAATCAAACGGATCGCGTAAAAACGATCTACGTCGAGCATCCCTTCCGCAAGGAATGGGGCCTTTCGGGCGACACTCCAAAGCCCGAAGTTGTAACCGACAAGCTCTACCGGTTCCGTGTGGAACTAAAGCCGTTCGAGTCGCGGGAGCTTCTCGTCACCGAACGCCAGGGACTTATGGATGCATATCAGTTGCGGAGTCTGACATCTGACCAGTTGAATCTCTTCGTCACCCGGCGATACATCGACGAACCGACCCGCCAGAAACTTGAACAACTCATGGACCTTCGTAGGCGGATATCGGAGCAGGATGGCCGGCTGACTATCCTAAAGACCGAGGTGGACCGGATCGGTTCCGATCAAGCTCGATTCCGCGAAAACATCGAATCACTCGCGAAGACTCCCGAGGCGAAGACGCTGATCGCTCGCTATATCGCGAAGGCCGGCGAACAGGAAACTCGTCTCGAGGAAATGGAAAAAGAGCGAAAGACGATCAACGCAGAGAAAGAAAAACTCGAACGCGACTTGGCGGTTGCGATAACCGCATTCGAGATCAAATGACAAAGGTCCAACAAACTTCAGTTTGTTGCTGCCTTAGCAACTCGTCAACTAAAGCGGTCCGAGAGTCTCGGAGCGAGATAAGTTCCGGGCCAATCTTTCCACTGTCCGACTAAATTGGCTTTGACCGGATTATTTAACGT
>DAIOWA010000649.1:0-2207 GCA_036758705.1 Pyrinomonadaceae bacterium
TGCGTTCAAGGTTGCAGGCGCTGGGTTCAAACGCGCAGATCGTCTCAAAGATCGTGCTTGGCTCAACAAATCTTCGAGGATATTCTTCTTAGGCCCCGAGTCCTGTAAGACCGGAAGTATCTCACTTGGATGTCCTCTATCCCGAAACAACGGCTCTGGCTGATCTGCGAACTCTATTATCCCGAGGTGAACGCAACAGGCCACTACATCACGCAGATAGGGACCGGCCTTGCGGACGAGTTTGATGTCAACGTTATTTGCGGCCAGCCGAACTATCTGTCGAAGGGCGTTCGTGCACCGAATCGCGACACTCATCAAGGCGTCAACATCTTTCGTGTTTGGTCGACAACCCTCAATAAGAATGTTCTCGCGTTTCGGCTGATCAATATGATCACGATCGGCTCGTCGATGTTCCTGAAATGTCTCCGGCAGTTCAAACGGGGCGATCGGGTTCTTGTAGTAACGGCACCGCCGAGCCTGCCCTATACAACCGCTCTCGCGGCTTTGATCAAAGGAGCTCCGTACATTGTCCTCCTTCATGATCTCTACCCCGATATCCTCGTCGCGGTTGGCAAAACCCGGGCAGGCTCGTTTCTCTACAACTCGATAGAACGGCTGAACAGATGGCTTTACAAGCACTCAAATCGCCTGGTCGTAGTTGGCCGGGATATGCATAAACGCGTCTCACATAAGTCCGAGGGCCTAGACGTACCGATCGTCGCGATCCCGAACTGGTCGGATCTTGACGCGATCGAGCCCAGCCCAAAAGATACCAACAAACTTCTGTGTGAACTCGGAATTCTCGATAAATTCGTTTTAATGTACGCCGGAAACATCGGACACCCGACTGACATTGAAACGATAGTTGCGGCAGCGGATATATTAAGAAACGAGGCTTTGATCCATTTTGTTTTTGTCGGATCCGGAGCAAAGAGCGCTTGGCTCGGAAAGGAAGTAAGGGAACGCGGACTTAACAATGTCTCCGTGCTCGGACAGCTTCCGCGCGAAGAGCAGTGTACGTTTCTGAATGCCTGCGATGTCGGGCTTGTGTCTTTAATACCCGGTATGACCGGAACCGCAATGCCAAGCCGCACATACAATATCCTCGCAGCCGGAAAGCCGATAATCGCGCTTACCGACCCTGACTCTGAACTCGCACAAGTTATCGATGAAGAGCGAGTCGGGTGGCATACGCGTCCGGGAGATCCGAATTCTCTAATAGAGATCATTCACAACGCAGTTCGATCTCGCGAGGCTCTGGACAAAATGGGAAAGCGGGCACGAAATGCTGCGGAGGAAAAGTATTCCCCAAAAACGGCAATAGCTTCTTACCGTAACCTTTTCCGCTGAAATATGAGGATTCTTGTCACAGGTGCGTCAGGCTTCGTCGGGTCGAGAACGTGTTCTCTCCTGGAGGCGACCGGCCACGATGTCATTCGAATAACGAGCTCCGATAGATCCGGAAGGCCCAATGAATTTGCCCTCGATATCGCTGAACCGGAAGAGTTCTCGGTGCTTGACGATATCGGCGATATCGACGCGATCGTTCATTGCGCCGGTATAGCCCATCGTTTCGGGAGAACCACGCACGAAGAGTTTTGGCGTGTGAACGTCGATGGAGCCAGGAATGTTGCCGATTTTGCAGCCCGAAAGCAGGTCTCCCGTTTTGTTCACCTTAGCTCCGTCCTTGTTTATGGCCGATCGACCTCGCCCGAGCCGATAAACGAAAATAGAGCGCCTGAGCCAACCGACGATTATTCGTGCAGCAAACTGGCGGGAGAGATCGCCGTCGCCGCGGTGTGTGAGGCGGCCGGCATCGATCTCGTGATTCTGCGGCCGGCGCCGATAACCGGCGAAGGTAGTCGGGGTAACGTTGCCCGGCTCATTGACGCCATCGACCGCAAGCGATTCATATGGATCGGGGATGGTCGAAATGAACGATCTTTCGTGGATATCTCTGATGTCGCCGCCGCAATATTGACCACTCTCACTTTGTCGGGACCGATCTCAACTCTCAACGTGACCGGCGGCGTAATAGCGGTTCGAGAAATGGTTGAGATTATTTTGGAACAATTGGGGCGATCTCGCCCCGCACGACTCGTCCCGCATAGCCTTGCAGCGTTGTCCTTGACGGCCTTAAAGCCGTTGGCAAGGGTGCCACTGGTCGATAAATACTATCGGACGCTTGAAACATGGCTTTCCGATGC
>DAIOWA010000650.1:0-2197 GCA_036758705.1 Pyrinomonadaceae bacterium
TTACGAGATCGTCCTCAATGCCGATATCAACGATGTCCGCCCGGTCCGAAAAACACTTCGCCCACTGCGTAAGCTTCGCGGTCGAATAGGTCGAATCCTGCGGCCGAGCGAGGCCGACGATGTCGTCCCAGATCATCCTCAGGTCGAGCGAACGCTGATTGATGCGGTCGCCTTTCGAGGTGACGAACTCGATCATCCGCTGCGAAACCATCGCGGCAAGGATCAACTGCTGTGCTTCACGAACGATCCCGTTCGGCGGTTTTCTAAGCTCCTGATAAACAAGCTTGAGGTCGGTCGCGTCGCTTTCGGCACCTTCCAAGACCGCCTCGATCCGCTTCACAAGATCGAGCGACAATAGCTGTTCCTTGCTCGCCGGATAATAAACGCCGTCGGACAATTTTACGAGTCCGAGAGGTAGTGCAAAGGTCTGCGCGAGCTGCTGGACATCGCCGAGTTTCTGCCGCGAACCACTGTATAGATCGGAAACGAGACTCGAAACTTCAGCGAGCCCGAGCGGCTTGAAGAAGAAAGGATGCTGCGGATAGCGAGTCTCGAAGAGCGGTTCCAGCATCGTCGAAAAGAGGCTCGAAAGGGTCTGAGCGGTTCGGGCTTCTTCGGACAGGTTGTAGTCAAACCCATCGATGATCATACGGCCATCTTCAAAGAATGCCCGTGTGATCGCCCGTTCAAGTACAAGCAAATGCGAATGAAAAGCTCCGCGGACCTGTTCAGGGAACTGCTCGCGGATCGAGGAATCGGTTTGCAGGACGTGAAACCGCTTTATCGCATCGCGTTCGTCAGGAGTAAGCTCGGCCGCACGCCATACGGCCTTCGGCAAATCGTCTGATTGTCCGGAACCAGCGGACTCGCCCGAGGTTAGATCGATCAAAACCTCCCAATCGTGATGGTCGTCTTGGACGTGTCCTTCGCCTGCCGACTCCCAGATAACGCGCCCGCGTCGATTGCCGCCTCGCCATATCAGATTCGATTCGCAGACAGATTTCCTCGAACCATCCGGAGCAAACAAAAGACTATCGGTGAACCGTTCGTGGAAAAGGCGTTGGAGCGTTTCGTTGACTTTGGCATCGTCGATCGCAGCCGCGGCCGCATCAAGAGCCTGGTTCAAACCGTCGTTACCGCTGACGCGCAATCCGTATCGAACTTCCCTGCCCTCCTCCGCATAGACCTTTACTTCGTCCGGCATCGCGGCGGCGAACATTCGAATGATCTCTTCGACGGTCTTGTTCGCCTTCTTGGGATCGCTTTCGTCAAAAATAAGCGTCCCCGAACTGATCTCGCCGGCAGTGGTACCCTGACCTTCGAGCGAAAGGACCAGCAATGCCTTTAGGATCAGCTTCGCCTGCAATCGCTGCATTACGGGAATCTTAGCGACAACGTCAGAATTCAACCGGTCGTAAGTCTCAAACGCCTCACTCAGATCCTCGACCTTTCGAAGTTCGTTTTCAGCAGTATCAAAAACCTCATCGAGCGCGATCAGCGAGTTCGCGGGGCGCCCGAGAATTCGTTCACCCGCGTCCGCCGCAAATGAAAGCAGAGCAAAGTCGTTGACGTACAACCGCACGAATGGCGCAACGTCGAGGATCGCCGGATGCAGCGGATACAGCGATGTAAACCGCTGCTCACTCCATCGAAACGTCGGCATTACCTCGCGAAAATATTCGTAAACGTCGTGAAGTACGGGGCGGAGAGCCTGCTTCTTCGGGAAAACGAACGAGTCAACGACCTTGTAAAGGTGTTCCTGATCGAGATAATCGATCGCAAACGAACGCACGATCGCCGCGTTGGAGCCATCGGCTCCCGCGATATCATCGTCTAATGCAACTCCGACGAATCCGCCGGCAGAGCTAACCGCCTCGGCGAGTTCGGCAAGAACGGGCCCGTCATCGCGTGTGACGCGGCTCGACCGTTCCATTGCGGTATCGACGAGGATCAGAAACGGAACATCGCCGGCTCGGGCCCGAGCCAGGGCTACGATATCGAAAAGTCTTTCCGGGAGGCTCGCTTCATCCAGGTCGAAGGTCTTTCCAACCGCAAACCTCACCTCGTCAAGCAGACTCGGACGTGTGCCGCGTCGGACCAAAAGGCATGGATACCGACGTCTGAGCAGTCCCTGTGCGGCCGACCCTACGTGTGAATCTGTGATCTTTGTTCGCAACTCAGGATTACCGACGATCGC
>DAIOWA010000651.1:0-2196 GCA_036758705.1 Pyrinomonadaceae bacterium
GACGATCGCAGCCAAAGTTGCCAGAAAATGGCTTTTTCCGACGCCGCGGTATCCCGCCAGTGCAAGCGACGAACCCTGTCCGCCCTGTAATCGCACGATCTGGTCGAGCCATTTCGACATCAATTCCGACGTGGCATCCGTAAATCTATATGCGGAAAGCGTCGCCGCGGCATCTTCGCTAAAGTCACGCAGGCTTTGAAACTTTCGGACCTCAACAATATCCTTGACCTTTTCGTTGATACGTTTCATCTAGAACTGGGCAATTTCCCCTGACCGATCGGAATGTTGGATGATGGTGTGCGAACGCGTAAATCACCTTTGGCTCCAGCGAGGATGCCGAAACCCTATAGAATTCTATCATTTAACACTGTTTTACGACAATAGTTTTTAATTCCACTAAAAAACCATGCGTCTCATATGCACATTCGCAACTTTTGCCTTTCTTCCTGCATCAAAAGTTCGTTGAATCATCTGGCGTTTGTTTATATTATTTAACCATCTGAACCGATTCAGTCCGGGAGGCCCAAGGTGAAGTTTCCATTCCTGCAAAGATCCGTCGCGTCGTTCCTAGTCATTGCATTTTCATTTTGTACGTTTATCCTCGCGCCGAATGTTGTTTCGGCCCAAAAAAAGGATGACGCGGTTGCCAAGAAAACCGACGAAAAGAAAGATCCCAAAAAAGAATCAACCACTTCAAAGGCTTTATCGACCAAGGAAGATCCGAGTCAGATCGGCAAGCGCAAGATCAATTCTGGTACCGACAAGTTCTTCGGATGGCTCGGCGGTTCACAGGACAAAGAGATCGCTATCGGGCGGCGGCTGGCGATGGAAGTCGAACAGCAGGCGAAGATGGTTGACGATCCGATGGTCACTGAGTACGTAAATCGCGTCGGGCAGAACGTCGTACTCAATTCGGACGCTAAGGTTCCGTTCACGATCAAGGTTATCGACAGCGACGAGGTCAACGCGTTCGCACTTCCTGGCGGATTCTTCTTTGTTAACAAGGGATTACTGCTCGCTGCGGACAACGAAGCCGAACTCGCTGGCGTAATGGCTCACGAGATCGCACACGTGGCGGCGCGGCACGCGATGGAAAATCAAGGTAAGGGAACGCTTATTAACTACGGTGCGCTTGCAGGGATCATCTTCGGCGGCCCGATCGTGAGTACAGTGCTGCAAAACGGCGGCGGTATCCTCGCCGGACTCGCGGGACTGAAGTTTACTCGTGGTGCGGAGATGGAAGCTGACAGCCTCGGCGTTCAGTATCTCTATGCGTCGGGTTACGATCCTACGGCGATGTCGACGATGTTCGAAAAACTCGCGTCGCAGAATAAGAAGAAGGCAAGTTCGCTGACAAAGCTTTTCTCTACGCATCCGCAATCTCTGGATCGTCGGGACTCGAGTATTGCTCTTGTTGCTCGTTTTCCGGAGAAAGAAGAATACATTATCAGCACCTCAGAATTTCAACGGGTCAAGGCTCATCTCTTTAAGCTGACGAATGCGAAGGCCGGAATTCCGGTTGATTTTGACGAGGGTGATCCCGGTCGTCCGACGCTCAAAAAGAGGCAGCCGGATGCTCCTGACTCGACTGGAGATTCATCGGACAGCTCAAGCAGTTCCTCGTCATCAGATGGCCCGCCGAAGCTAAAGAAGCGCGGCGAAGAGCCCGCACCTACTCCGAAACCATAGGCTTTACTATTTCAGCAAAAAGCGGCTCCGAGAATATCGGGGCCGCTTTTTTTGTCTGATCCGGAACGAATTACTTATCGCCGAGTTTTTTCTTTAACCGGTCGATCTCTTTCTGTTCAGTAGCCAGATTCAATGAACGCCGCCAGTGAGACTTCGCCTGATCGGCCTTTGACTGGGCCGCCAGCACATCACCAAGATGCTCGTTGATCGTCACTGAGGACGAATCGTGGCGGAGGGCTTCACGCAGATACAATTCAGCTTGTGCATGCTTGCCGAGTTTGAAGTGTGCCCAACCGAGGCTATCAAGATACGACGGATTCGTCGGGTCGATCTCGACCGCCTGTTTGATCAAACCAAGGGCCTCGTCTAACTGTTCATTCCTTTCGAGCAGAAAATAACCAAGGTTATTCAGAGCGATCGGGTTGTTCGGCGACTCCTTCAGAATGTCGCGAAGTGTAGATTCCGCTCCGGCAAAATCTCCGGACATCTGCAGGGCTGTCGCGATCG
>DAIOWA010000652.1:0-2166 GCA_036758705.1 Pyrinomonadaceae bacterium
CGCGTTGTTCGACGTTGGCTATGATTAATGAAATAGGGAATAAACTTCACAATATTTTAATTAAGTCACAGACCGTGGAAATCAGTCCTTTAGAGGTTGAACGCCCCTTTGATAATGTCTTTCGCGTCTTCCGGGCCGGTGATGGCTAAGGTCAAGGTTTCTTCCTTTATGTTTACGGCGAACTCGAAGAATGGGCAGCATGATTTCTCATAGCTAAGGAACTCTCCGACTTCGCGAATCATATCTTTGTCAGCCTTTAGAGAAAACGAATAGCCGTTCGGCAGTTCGGAGACACCGCTTTTGGAAGCATTGATCTTTGCCTTTACCTCGTTATATCTGGTTCGTTCTTCCGCGCTCATCGCCTTTAGATTGCAGAAAGCACTTTCTTTTGATTGAGTCATAGTTTTTTCGACGTTAGCGCCAGTCGGCGGAGCTTTTTCGGCGACGGCTGTTTGAGTCGTTGCAGATGTTGTGGAACATCCAGAAAGGACTGCCGCAACCGCACCGCAGCATAAGAAACACGCCGCCCAGATCAAGATCTTCGATAGATTCATATATTATTCCTCTTTTTTTGAAGTCGAGCATTCCTTGGAATCGGGCCCGCTGCAATACTGAGCAGTTTTGATACCGAATTTATTCACGTCGTCGAATTTTTTTGTTGGCGGGAATAATCTGAACGTTTTAAGTAACCTTTATAAGAGAGTGGGATTCGGATCACCAACAAATCCAGACGGGCTCGACTTTGAGGCGGAACTTCTTCCGTTCATCGGCGATCTGTATCGAATGGCCCGCTGGCTGACGCGCGACCAGGAGAGGGCGGAGGAACTTGTACATGACGCAGTGATCCTAGGAATGAAAGGATTTCATACGTATCGAGCCACGTCTTCGTTGAAATCATGGATGTTCACGATCATTTATCGCCTTAATATTCGACAGAATCAGAAGAAGAAACTGCCGATTGCCGACGTTCCGGATGAGACGCTCATCAATCAGTTGGCGTATGAGCCCGATATCCCTAAGCATCTAACGGACGAAGAGATCATCGCCGCGCTGGAACGTCTTCCGGTCTCACTCTCCGAACTTGTAATGCTCGTTAACGTGGAGGGTTTCACGTACGCGGATGCCGCGAAGATTCTTCAAATTCCGATCGGCACCGTAATGTCGCGCCTCTACCGGGCAAGGCAGCGGCTGCGTGTCGATCTTGAGGATGCTGCATTGAATGCCGGTTTTCTGGAACGCGCTGGTGAGGTGACGCCATGAATTGTCAGGAAGTTCGCGAATCATTCGAACCATTCTTAGACGAAGAGCTTTCGGTAGAAATGTTGAATAAGGTAAAGCTGCATGTCGCCGAATGTTCGGCGTGCGACAACTTGGTCGGGTTGCGTGAACGTTTCGATGCACGGTTAAGGAATGCGATTGTGGCAGATGCTCGTCTTTCGCCTGATCCCAAATTCGTCGCCCGTCTCCGATCAGAATTTAGCCCGAAGAGCAGAAGATCCTTCACACAGTTCGGAAGCGATTGGCGCTCGTGGTTCGCCTCCGGCTTAGCCGCCGCATTGCTGGTGGCGGTCGGTACTTATTTCGTGGCCTTCCGTTCAGGTGACTCGGAAACGATCGCAGTTACGGGTTCTACGACGACTACGCAGGCTCCATTGACGATCCCGTCGGCGGTGCCTGTGCCAGCATCGTTCCGAACACTAGTGAATACTGCCGTTGAGGAACATAAGAGCTGCACACTCACAAACCTAACGTCTCACCACCAGGCGGCTTACGATCCGGGTACGATTTTCCTTGGCGACCAGAAACTCGACGAGGCTGTACGGTCTGCTGTACAACAGGAGACAAAGCACGATATTTCTACGGCCGCGAGCCATTTTTGCGACGTTGACGGACAAACGTTTAGACATCTGATCTTGAAGGAAGGCGTCGGCTATATTTCTGTGCTTGTGACGGATGCAGGTAGCAGGCAGCAGGATGAGAATGCGATCTTCTGTGAAACGATAGATGGAAGTTCTGTTGCATGCTTTAAGTCGCAGCGAAAGACGGTATTTGTTGTTTCGGAACGCTCTGAAGAGGCTAATCTAAAACTCGCCCAAAGCATTACGCCAACTGTCCGATCCGCACTCGATAGGACATCACCGTTGTAGGATCTAGACGACTTCCGAG
>DAIOWA010000653.1:0-2166 GCA_036758705.1 Pyrinomonadaceae bacterium
TCTGATCTCGGGAGCGATGGCACACAGCCACTTCTTCGGGAAATATAGTTTTTTGAAGGTATTTCTTGCTGGAACGCTAGGCGGGATGGTGGGAGACAGTATCGGATACGGCATTGGCCGGATCTTTCACGAAAAGGCGAAAGATTACCGTTTCTACCAAATGGCCCAGCCGCGGATCGAAAAGCTGATCGATAAGTTCGGCGGATTTGCGATCGTCATCTCAAAGTATATCTACGGCATCCGAGCGGCGATGTGTGTGTTTTACGGAGTCGGCCGGATGCCGTTTCATCGATTTCTTTTTCTCGACGCGATCAGCTGCGGAACGTGGGTCTTGATCCTTTCCGGTACCGGATATTTCTTTAGCGGCGCGATCACATCGATCATCGGCGACTTTCAGCAGATCGGGATCGCGCTGTTCTTTGTGATACTTTTTGCGGTCGTCATCATCTTCGCCGTCGAACGATTCTGGCTCTCTGAAAAGGTGGAAGAGGTCAATCCCGAGACGGTACGGAAGATCGAGGAGAAACTTCACGCAGTCGAGGAAGTCGGTAAAGAGAAACTCCACGACCTCAGCGAGCGGCTGCACCTTACGCGGGAGGCGAACAAGGACGAAAAAGAACCTCCAGCAACTGACCGAAAGCCCGAAGCGGTCTCCGCCGCGAAAAAATGACCTCTTTCCGAATTCGCATTTCCCGCACCAATTAGTAGAATAACGCCGTAATCATCAAATCTTCGTTTAACTTTGAGGCCAATAAGATCCAGTGATAATTGAAACTTCCGCGCCGACGCGAGTCGATCTTGCCGGCGGCACCATCGACATTCCGCCCCTTTTCCTTTTTCACGAAGGTGCTTCGACCGTCAACTTCGCGGTCGACCTGCTCGCGAAATGCCGCATCGAAACGCGCGATGACGACAAGATCTTGCTCGAGTCGATCGATCGCGGTGTAAAGTTCGAATCTTCGCTCGAACACATCTCTGAACTAAAGAACGAACCGCGGCTGGAACTGCTCGCGAAGCTTGTTTATTTCTTTAAACCTGAAACCGGATTCGAGATGATCACCGATTCCGAAGCTCCCGCCGGAGCGGGCCTTGCCGGATCATCGACGCTCAATATCGCGTGTATCGGAGCGTTGAATAAGCTCGTCGGAGATCGCTACTCGCCCGACCGGTTCATCCCGATCGCGGCGGCTGTCGAATGTCAGGTGATCAAAGTTCCGACGGGTTATCAGGATTATCACTCGGCCCAATACGGAGCCGTCTCGTCGATCCACTTCGGCCCTGAAGGAATGCATCGCGAGGCTCTGGACATCGACACGAAAACGCTCCACGACCGCATCGTAGTTTGCTATACGGGTGAGCCGCGGAATTCAGGCACGAATAACTGGGAGATCACGAAACGTCACATCGACGGTGACAAGGAACTCTTCGATCTTTTCGAAGGTATTCGCGATTCGTCGATCGCCGTGCGCGAAGCTCTGCTTGCGTCGGATTGGGACGGGCTGGGTGAGATATTGACGCACGCTCATCCACATAGAAAGCGTCTCTCGCCAAACATTACGACTCCGCATATGGACGCTCTGATCGACAACGCACTCGCAAACGGAGCGATCGCTCCTAAAGTCTGCGGCGCCGGCGGCGGCGGATGTATTGCGTTCTTTGTTGAGGAAGGCCGTAAAGCCGATGTAGAGGCGGCTCTGAGATCCGACCCGACAGTCGAAGTGCTCGACTGGA
Source organism: Pyrinomonadaceae bacterium (assembly GCA_036758705.1). GTDB lineage: Bacteria > Acidobacteriota > Blastocatellia > Pyrinomonadales > Pyrinomonadaceae > OLB17. The sequence goes on from DAIOWA010000653.1 coordinate 1,732, forward strand.
ATCTTTCGGTCGATGGACTGACGCTCAAGGTCACCGATTAAGTCTTCAAATCCTTCGGGTGAGCGTGTAAGATTAGAAGCGTCACCCGGAGGCCCTTACAAATGAAACCCCTATTGCTGATAGCGTTGCTGTTTGCCTTGTTCGCCGTCTCGTCGGTCCACGCTCAGACAGAATCCACGTCAGGCAAAGTCTTCTGGCGAGGAAGCGTCGATAACAAAGTCCACCTCACCATCAAAGGCGACACGCTCGAGCAAAAGACCGTTGAAGGTGCGGACAAACCGGACGGCACATTCAGCTTCACCGCCCCGCTTCCCGACCAAGCCGTAACAGTTGGCGTTACCCGCAAAGAAGGCCGCAGCAAGAAGATCAAGGTCATCCAACAGCCAACCGCCGAGAACGACTTCACCGCGATCATCGAGATCCACGACGACGGCG
>DAIOWA010000654.1:0-2151 GCA_036758705.1 Pyrinomonadaceae bacterium
GGACCGATTGCTGCCGAAGAGCCCGTCGTAGCCGAAGCGGATTTCGCGATCGTCGGTGCGGTTATCGAGTCCTCTAACGGTGAAACTTTCCCGGTCGAGGTCAACGGATTCGAGATGGCTCAGCCGGTAGCTAAACTGGCTGAAGAATCGGTCGCAGCCGTGCCCGTCGAGGCCGTCGATAATTCGCCGGAAGCTCGGCGTCAGCGCGAGGCGGAGAGCATTCGATTTTACATCGACAACGGCTACACCGAACTAGCGGAAAAGGCGATCGAGGAATTTGAGGCTGAATTCGGTCAGACGCCTGAGTCGATTGAACTTCGAAGCATAGTCGGAGCAGGTGAGGCTGTAGCGGCTCCTGCCGCGGCTGAGGTCGTCGCTGTAGTCGCCGAGCCGGACTCCACGAACGGAAACAAGCTTTTCGATATCGGAGAATTTCGCAACGAACTTGGCCTCGAGGAGCCGGATGCGGCGGACGATTCGGACTTTGAAACGAAATACAATACGGCGATCGCGTATAAGGAAATGGGCTTGATGGAACAGGCGATAGCCGAGTTTCAGGATGCTGCTGCGATCGTCAAACCAAACGACGGAACACGCCGATTCTTTAACTGTGCCAATTTGCTTGGGCATTCGTTTATGGAAAATGGAATGCCGAAACTCGCGATGAAGTGGTATCAGCGGGCGCTCGAAATAGCCGATCTCAATGGTGACGAGAAACAGGCTTTGTGGTACGAACTTGGCTTGGTGCACGAATCGGAAAACGACTATGCCGAAGCCGGAAAGTATTTCGAACAGGTCTATGCGGAGAATGTCGACTATCGCGACGTTCGCGAGCGGCTAAAAAATATGGCGATAGCCGCGTAGTTTTGTTGTTTGCTTTGCCGGAAAATAGATATAATCGGTGGCGGAATGGTTGAGAAACTGACCGTCATCTTTTTTATTGTACTTTGCTTGCTTTTGGGCTCGTACCTGATCCTCGCTCCGTGGGATATGCTCTTCGGCAACTGGTCGGAGAACTATCTGCTTGCGCTCGTGACCGATAAGTCGGGCTTTCCCGTGATCCAGCGAACTGTCACATCGACGTGGTTTCGAGGTGCCGTGACGGGCCTTGGTGTCGTGAACATCGTGATCGCATTTTGGGAAGCCGCAAATTTCAAGCACAGCGTTGCAATGCTCCAGGGCCAGAAGTGAGTGAATTCCCCGCGTCGCCCTTTCGCATCCTGATAACTTCGGGCATTGCAGATCCTTCCAATTTTCCAGTTCAGAAATCAGAGATCCTTAATACCGTCGCGCTTGCTATTGCAGCGGGGATCGAGATCGTCCAAATCCGTGAGAAGCTGCTGCGGGCCCGGCTGCTCTTCGAGCTTGTTCAAGGTGCCGTCACGTTAACTTCGGGCACGAAGACTCGGTTATTGGTCAGCGAGCGATTCGACATCGCTCTCGCCGCCGGGGCCGATGGCGTTCATCTGACGTCGACGTCCGTGTCCGTTGAGCGCGTTCGAGAAGTGGTGCCGACGGGTTTTATCGTAGGCGTATCAACTCACTCGTCGGCCGAGGTTGCTGCGGCAAAGAAAGCCGGTGCGGACTATGCGCTTTTCGGCCCGGTGTTCGAAACTCCGGGCAAGGGCGAACCGATCGGTCCCGCTAAACTCGCGGAAGTGTGCCTGTCGGTATCGCCATTTTCTGTTGTTGCGATCGGCGGGATCGACGTCTCGAACTTTCGATCGGTACTGGATGCAGGCGCGGCGGGGTTTGCGGCGATCCGATATCTGAACGATTTTGTTAGAATCGGGCAATGACCAGGATCGCATTAACGGTCGCCGGGGTTGATCCCTCGGGCGGTGCCGGCACGATCGCCGACGTAAAGACGTTTGCCGCGTTCGGAGTTTTCCCAACCGCCGCCATCGCGTCTATCACCTTTCAGAACACGCAAGGTGTATTTGGGGCCGAGCATCAGTCCGCGGATTCGGTGCGCGAGCAGATCATCCCGATCCTGGATGACTATGAGGTCTCAGCCGTGAAAACCGGAATGCTGCCGACGAGGGAAGTGATCGAAGTGGTTGCCGAGATCATTGCGGAACGAGGGTTGAAGAATATCGTTGTCGATCCGGTCGTGCGTTCGACATCGGGGTTCGACCTGATCGACGACGC
>DAIOWA010000655.1:0-2150 GCA_036758705.1 Pyrinomonadaceae bacterium
AAATATGCGATCTCAAACGGGTGTGCCGCATCGGTGAAATCCATCACCGAGATGCCGCCCTGGTACCAGGATTGAACTTTGATGTCGCGTCCCGGAACCGGAACGAGCGAGCCGTTGTGAGCAACGCAATTCTCCTGCTCGGTCTGCGCGGCCGGCAATTTGTAATATGCCGCGAACTCCAGCTTATTTCCGACTCGATTAAAGATCGCGTCGGCACCCCAGATGTTTGGGTCGGTCGTGCGGCACTTAGGACCGCCGCCGCCGCCCCACTCATCGGTATAGATCACCTTGCTGCCGTCATTCGAGAACGCAGCCGAATGCCAGTAGGCGTAGTTCTTGTCATTAACTGCAGCTACACGTTTTGGGTTAACCGGATCTTTGATGTCGAGGAGAATTCCGTTTCCCGCACACGCACCCGCAGCCAGGCCGATCTCGGAATAGACGGTGATGTCATGGCACTGATTGGTCGGCTCCGCCCGTGGGGCTTCGTGCGATCCGCCGTTGTCGAGGGCGTTGATCTTCGTAGCATCTCCGAAAATACGCGGAGCGTTCACAACCTTCGCATCCTGCGGAGCAGAGAGCGGAACCTTGATCACCTCGATCTGGAACAGTGCGGTATTCGGATCCTTGTCAGGTGCGGCTCCCGAACAACCCGCCATCTCCTCAGCCTGACGCACGAACGAGATACCGGAGACGTAGAGATAAACATTCGCCTTATCTTTAGGATCGACCACCAGCGTATGCGTATGCGATCCGCGGCATGTCTGGACGGCGGCGATCTGTTTCGGTGATTTGATGTCGGAGATGTCAAAAATGCGGACGCCGCGGAAACGATCTTTTTGCGCAACCGGCAAACCGCGTACGCCAGCCGGGTTTCGCGGGAAGCCTTGATCGCCGCAATCGAGGCGGCCATTCGCCGCTTCGACCGACATAAACATCAGATTCTTGTAAACCGAAACATCGCCCTGGCCGCCCGGACAGAGCATCGCTGTTATCAACTGCGGTTTCGCCGGATCGGCAATGTCGAAGATACCCATGCCGTGATAATTTCCCTGGAAAAGATAATGGCCCTGAAACGCGAGATCGGAATTGTCGAACCCCGCGTCGAGGAAATCTTTTAAAAACGGAAGCTGTTCCTTGGGAACCTTAGTGATGTCCGGAATCCCGAACCCAACGAGGGCCTTTAGGACCTTCGGATCGTCGAAGTTCGAACCGATCCTGAATGTGTCTGGCTTCTTAAAAAGCGACAGATGCTTCATTCCGAACGCGGCTTCGCCAGCGTCATATATCCCCGGGGACAGCTTCGCCCGCGGATCGTCAGGATTTGAACCGGTCATTCCCGGTGGAAGCACGGGCGCCGGCTTTGGTTCCTGTTGAGCAAATGCGGTCAGGGTCAATGCAAAGAACAGAAGCGAGGACGTTATTAGTGCACGGTGCATTGGTTTTTATCAGCTCCTTGGTTTGGTTATCTTAGATAGTCTTCTAGTTTAGTTGATGAATCGGTTTTTTCATCACGGTACTTCACGATGATCGGGCAATAGATCGAGAGGCCGTTCGATTTGCCGAAGTCGTTTGCGACCGCTCGTGAGCCCTGGACGACGACGGCTCCGGCGGGGATCTCGAGAGGAGAGTCAGGCCCGGCCTTGATAATGCGTTCGTTGGGGAGGTCAAAAACCGGAGTCGAACGCGTGAGGATCACGCCGGTGCCGAGCACCGCCCGCTCTCGAACGATCGTACCTTCGTAGACTCCTGTGTTGCCGCCGACCATCACGTCATCCTCGATCACAACCGGCACGGCTCCGATCGGTTCGAGGACGCCGCCGATCTGGGCTGCTGCGCTTAGGTGTACGCATTTGCCGATCTGGGCGCAGCTTCCGACGAGAGCGTGCGAGTCGACCATTGTGCCCTCATCGACGTATGCTCCGACATTGATATACGCCGGCGGAACGACCACAACACCCGGTGCGACGTAGCTGCCGTCGCGGATCGCCGATCCGCCCATCACGATCCGCACGCCGTCATCCAGCGACATCGGCCTGAGTGGAAATGTGTCCTTGTCGAAGAACTGCAGCGTCTCGGTCGGCAGCGACATCTCGACCATCTTACCCATCCGAAAGCCGAGCAGGATTCCCTGCTTCACCCACGAGTTT
>DAIOWA010000656.1:0-2150 GCA_036758705.1 Pyrinomonadaceae bacterium
AAAAGTTTAAGGAGATTGCGAGACGGTAAGCACTGGGGTTTTACTTCCTAGACTTCCGGGACTTTCAAGACTTCCTAGACTTAAACGGAGTGAGAATTATGCCTACCGTAAAGGTTCGCAATTTGAAGAATAAGGAAGTCGGCGAAGTTACGCTGTCGGATGCCGTTTTTGGTGCCGAGCTTAACGAAGCGCTGATCCACTCGGCACTGATGAACTTTCAGGCGAATGCTCGCCAGGGTACATCGGCGACCAAGACCCGCGGAAACGTTTCGGGTTCGGGACGCAAGCTGTGGAAGCAGAAGGGAACGGGCCGGGCTCGTATCGCATCGCTTCGATCGCCCCTTTGGAAGGGCGGCGGTAACGTCCACGGACCTCAGCCGCGCGACTGGTCATACGAGATGCCGAAGAAGATGCGCCGCGGTGCTCTGCGTTCGGCATTGTCCGAAAGACTTCGTGAAGGGAACCTGATCATCATTGATGAGTTCTCGATCGCGGCGGTCAAGACGAAAGACTTTATCGCGACGCTGGCTGAGATCGGTGCGGCGGCAAAAAATCTGGTCGTCGATTCGCTCGACAACGCAAACCTGATCCTTTCGGCACGCAACGTCAAGAAGACCAAGGTCACGAACAGCTACGGCCTGAACATCTACGACATCCTCTATCACGAGAAGCTTTTCCTTTCGAAGGCTGCCGTTGAAGAGCTGAACAAGATCCTCGATCCGGGTACTTCGGATGAGGCTGTTGTAGAAGAGAAGCCGAAAGCTAAGAAGTCGGCGAAGGCTGAAAAGGTCGAGGCTGCTGCTGAGGAAGCACCGGCAAAGGCTCCGCGAAAGAAGAAGGCTGAAGCCGCTGAAGAGGTGGCCGCTGTTGATGCGGGGGAGGTGACTGAAAATGAGTAACTTGGGCGTTTGGAGCATTTTGAAATCGCCGGTCGTCACCGAAAAGAGCGTGATCCTGAAGGAAGATTCTTCCGAGGAAAACAGCGACCGCAAGGCAGGCCAGGTATTGACGTTCCGCGTCGATACGAAGGCGACCAAGACCGAGATCAAGGGCGCTGTTGAAGAGATCTTCAACGTCAAGGTCTCGTCGGTTCGCACGGTCAATTACGACGGCAAGATGAAGCGTCGCGGCCGTCAGGAAGGACGCCGTCCGAGCTGGAAGAAGGCGTATGTCACGCTTCGCAAGGGCGAGCCGATGGTCGATTACGCGGAAGCTATCTAGATCGTGAATCTGAAATTTGAAATTTGAGATTCGAAATTTCAAAGCAGAAACTGAGCTGAGATTTGAAATTTGATATTTCAAAGCAGGAATTATGGGAATCAAGAGATTAAAACCGACTTCACCGGCACGCCGCTATCAGACATATCTGACGCGCGACGATCTGACGCCGGGAGCAACACCCGAGAAATCGTTGCTCGAGCCGAAGAAAAGAATTTCTGGCCGCAATAACGACGGCCGCATTACGGTTCGCCGTCGCGGCGGAGGCCACAAGCGTCATTACCGGATCATCGATTTCAAGCGTGATAAGACCGGCATTCCCGGAAATGTTGCACAGATCGAATACGATCCGAACCGCTCGTCGCACATTGCTCTGATCAACTATCTCGACGGTGAGAAGCGATACATCATCGCTCCGGTCGGATTGAAGGTTGGAACGCAGGTGTTGAGCGGTGCTGAGGCGGACATCCTGCCGGGCAATGCTTTGCCGATCAAGAATATTCCGCTTGGTACGGAAGTTCACAACATCGAGCTTCGTCCCGGAAAGGGCGGACAGATGGTCCGGTCGGCCGGCGGTTTCGCTCAGATCATTGCGAAGGAAGGCGATTACGCACAGCTTCGTATGCCGTCAGGTGAAGTTCGACGCGTTCCGGTCGTCTGCATGGCGACTGTCGGACAGGTCGGCAACACCGAGCACGAAAACGAATCGCTTGGTAAAGCAGGCCGTAATCGCTGGAAGGGCAAGCGTCCGAAGGTCCGCGGTGTCGCGATGAACCCGGTCGATCACCCGCACGGTGGTGGTGAAGGTAAAACTTCAGGCGGACGTCACCCTGTGACTCCGTGGGGACAGCCGACACGCGGTTACAAGACACGTCGCAATAAGCGTACGAGCAACATGATCGTTAAGGATCGTAGAAGGAAATAATATGGAA
>DAIOWA010000657.1:0-2147 GCA_036758705.1 Pyrinomonadaceae bacterium
GTTAGTTGGCGAAACAACTATAACCATCCCGATTCCCATATTGAACGTCCGGAACATTTCCTTGTCCGAAACATTGCCGAGTTTCTGCATCATGCCAAACACAGGCAGTTCCGGCCAGGAGCCGCGGTTTATTTCTACTGATACGCCTTCGGGAAGGATGCGTGGGATGTTTTCTAGGAATCCGCCGCCGGTAATGTGGGCGAGGCCCTTGATCTTGCCTGAATCGAGCAGTGGCCCGAGCTGTGGGAGGAAGCTTTGGTGGGTAGCGAGCAGTGCTTCGCCGACCGTTGAGCCTAGTTCATCGACAAATGTATCTACTTTGTAGTTACCAATCTCAAAGAAAAGTTTGCGGGCAAGGGAGTAACCGTTAGTCTGGAGTCCATTCGAAGGAATCCCGAGCACAACATCGCCCGGTGCGATCGATTTTCCGTCGATCACCTTCGCCTTATCGACGACACCGACGATAAATCCTGCAAGATCGTACTCACCGGGTGGATAAAAGTCCGGCATTTCGGCGGTTTCACCACCCAAAAGGACACATCCATTCTCCCGACAGGCCTTTGCCATACCCTCAACGACCGAAGCGGTCACGTCCGGTTCGAGTTTCCCGGTCGCAAAGTAGTCCAAAAAGAACAATGGACGAGCGCCCTGGACCAAGATGTCGTTAACGCAGTGATTTACAAGATCGGCTCCGACCGTATTGTGGACTCCCATCTCGAAAGCTAGCTTCAGCTTGGTCCCGACTCCGTCCGCCGACGCCACAAGTATCGGCTCAGCCATGTCCGGGAACGCCCCGGCGAACATCCCGCCAAAGCTGCCTATTTCGGTCAACGTCCGCTCATTAAACGTCGAGCGAGCGTATTCGCGTATCCTAGCGACCGCGCGGTTCGCGTTATCTATGGAAACGCCGGCATCGGCGTATGAGATCGATTGGTTCATTAGGATTGATATGGCTCGCTCACGTGAGCTCCGCCCTGATTCTGGAGCTTCTTATCAAATGTGAAAAGCTTCACACCGAATTTGCCCGCTTCGGTCGATGCGTAACAATCAACAAATGAAAGAGACCTTTTGTTCTCGTACATCGTTAGAACGTCTGAAAGAAGATGGTCACTATACACGAGCCCCGGCACCGTCAACAGCACTCTAAGCAAAGAAACAACTGACCTTCGGTCATATCCAAGGCTATTCTCCAGAACGAACACCGCCTCCGTAAAAACTACGTCCGAAACGTAGACCGGCGGACTGGACAGGATCTGTTTCGCCTTTGTGGTTTGTGCGGGAACATCATTAAGCAAAAATCGAAGTATTACATTCGTATCGACGCTATTCATCTTATTGCTTATACCCAGAAACCCAAGCCTTGGCTGCCGCCTCTTTCAGGGCTTTGCCGGTCAATGGCTTTCTTCGCGGCAGCTTACGCAGAATCTCGTCCCGCAACATCTCAAGCTGCTCGATAGTCGTACCCGTATCCATCAAGATCCGGTGGTTCTTCTCATCCAGTTCGAGTTTCACCTTCTGTCCGGCTTTTAGGCCAAGTGCTTTTCGTATAGGGGCTGCGATGGTAATTGTGCCTTTGCTAGTTATCGTCGTCTCGAACTTCATGTATTACATATTATCGGACGTAATACTGGTTAGCAATTTCTTACGCAGGTCGCGCGATCCCGAACTCATCATTCAGGACTTGATAGAATTCATCTTCACTGCCGATCAGGCTTTCAGTTTTACCGCCATTAGAGGTGACGATGAATTTCGCGTCGGTTAGGGTTTTGCGTCCGTCAGTAGTCATAATCGAGCAGAGCTTACCTTTAGTGAAATGTGATTCAGGCGAGTATTGTTGAAAGTCGCACATCGAAGAAAACGCCGACAATTCGTTTTCGAAAACCGAAAAGATGTATTCGATCCGTTCGTCGTCTAGGTTAGAGATCTCATAATATAGATCGTCAAACTTACGAATAATGAATTTCCCATTTCGGTCGTTTTGAACTTCTCCAAGAACAACACGAAGTGGCTCAGCGACAAAACTACCAAACCCAACATCCACCAAGTAGTGGCCGTCTTCGAGACTGACAATGATAGCCATGTGGTCAAACGGTGGTCCGAAACCCGCCATTGGTTCTGTCAGTGAACCGTATCCGGTGCCGCTATAT
>DAIOWA010000658.1:0-2122 GCA_036758705.1 Pyrinomonadaceae bacterium
TGGGTATCGCTGCATCACGGCGGCGGGGTCGGCATAGGCTATTCGCTCCACGCGGGCCAGGTGATCGTCGCCGATGGCACTCCCGAAGCCGCTAAAAGAATTGAACGCGTGCTTACAACCGATCCGGGTATGGGCGTTATCCGACACGCTGATGCAGGTTACGAAGAGGCGATCCGCTTTGCCGAGAGTAATGGAGTACGGGTACCTATGAAATAGACCGAACCGACGGGATCATTGGTTCTCTTTAATAAATTTCTCGAGCTTCCCTTTTTCGGGATGGTTGGGCACCTTATCAAGAAACTTTTTATATTCCGCAACAGCCATATCCTTTGCCCCTGCAAGTTGAAAGAGATGAGCAAGTTGGAGGTGGCATTCCGCCTGGCCGATCGGATCTAGGCGAATCGCATGATTTAACGCTTGAGCCCCAAGAGTTCCCTGCTTATTCTGAAGATACGTATCGCCAAGCAGTCGGAATATCTTCGCGTCTTCAGGTTCGAGTGCCGCAGCATATTTGAATATTTCGATCGCTGCCTCAGGCTGCTTTTGAGCCAAACGCAGCTTTCCCACATTTATCCACGCCGGGGTGTAATCTTCGCGAAGTGCCAGAGATTTTCTATACGAGGCGTCAGCTTCTTCCAGCTTTTTGTTCTCAAACTGCAGTGTTCCTAAAAGAGCCCACGCAATAAAGTCGTTCGGATCGATCTCTACGACCTTACGCATTTCTAAGATCGCGGATTTAAGATCTTTATCGTTCTCGAAAGCCGCCGCGTTTCGATAGTGCTCTGCAGTCTTTTCGTTCGGGGGATACTTGAATTTCGACGGTACCTGGGCTGCTGTCGACCGCGATGTCCCCGGAACCTCAACTTGAAAGTCTTCCCGCTTTTGAGCGGGGCCGAAATCAGTCACGTCACGTCTGGCAACCTCGATTCCATCGATAGTGATCGACAATGTACCGCCGCTGCCTCCGGTGATCTTGAAGCAGTAATTTCCAGACCTATCCACGTCCGCTCTAGTCGGGGACTGAGAGCGATTCGTGTAGGTTACTATCACCTTTGGAAATTTCGTCTTGTCGGTCCCTACAATTGCGATTCGGCCATAGACAAAAGGAGATGACAATCGGGGTGAGTCCAGCGTCGCGGTGAAGCCAAACTCCTTACATATCTCATCTACCTGAGCCGATACGGGCAAACTAGCCGCAATGGCTAACAAAAATACAATGAGGAGTTTCAGGATCATGGTTTAGCTAGTTGGCCGCCGGTGGATTCTCACGGATAAATTTCTCAAGTCTCTTGCGATCGGCATGTTCAGGCTTCTTTTCCAGGAATAGCTTATACTCCCGCGAGGCATATGCCTTTGCCCCTGCGCGGTCATAAAGGGTTGCGATCAAAAGATGTGAATCTGCCATGCCGATCGGATCCAGGCGGATCGCTTCGTTCAAGGCTTCTACGCCAAGGGTCCCTTTCTTTGACAAGATATACGCTTCGCCGAGAAGCTGAAACCCGCGTGGGGATCCCGGCTCTAGCTGCGTCGCTCGTTCAAGGAACTTTATCGCGATCTCCGCATCACCCTTAGCGAGATATATCCTGCCAAGATTTAAAAAGGCGTAGCTAAAATCGGGCTTAACGCGAGCGCTCTCCACATACGCCTTCTCGGATGCGACGAAATCGTTAGATTCGAAATAGATCGATCCCAACTTTGCCCAGGCGACAAAATCCCGAGGATCATTGCCCAAGAGTTGTCTCAACAACTTGATCGCCGCGGCCGAGTCATTTTTCTTCTCTGCAGCCGAGGCATCGTCAAAAAGAACTGAGTTCGCCGCATCGCGCTGATAGGCAAACTTTGCAGAAATTGTTGCGACCTTCTGAGATGCTCCCGTAGTCGAGATTTCAAAATCTTGACGATGTTGTCTCAATTGAGCTGTAGAAGATCCGAGCGTTCGCCGTTCGACCTCGTTACCTTCAACATCAATGATGATCGTTCCACCGCTTCCGTCGGCTCCGCGAAAGCAATAATATCCGTTTCGATCGAGCGTATATCTCTGTTCGTTTCGGCCTCTGTCGATTAGCGTTACGGTGATCTTCGGAAATTTCGGCCCCTGAAAGCCCTGAAGTGTGACGCGACC
>DAIOWA010000659.1:0-2118 GCA_036758705.1 Pyrinomonadaceae bacterium
GTATAATCTGTTCGCAAAACAACTTATGGAAGATGCACAGATATTGCACCACCACACACGCCGAATGGGCGGACGCGATCCGCATGAGGAGCATCGTGTAGCGACGCCGCTTGAACTGCTGTTTGACCTGACCTTCGTGATCGCGTTCGGCCTTGCCGCGTCCCAATTCGCCCATGCGGTCGCGGATGCGCACATCAAGGCCGGCTTGATCGGATTCGGATTTTCGGCGTTTGCGATCTCCTGGGCATGGATCAACTTCTCGTGGTTCGCCTCCGCCTACGATACGGACGATTGGGTGTTTCGAGTCGTGACGATGATACAGATGATCGGCGTGGTTATCCTCGCGATCGGACTTCCGAGAGCCTTTGCGTCGATCGAACACGGCGATCATCTGGATAACTCCATTATGGTGCTGGGTTATGTAGTAATGCGGGTTGCAATAGTCTTCCAATGGCTTCGAGCGGCAAAACAGGATCCGGCAAGGCGCAAGGCGTGCCTCACCTACGTAAAGGCGATCGCGATCGCACAGGTCGGGTGGATAGTTCTTATCTTTCTCGACTTCTCGATCGGCGTCACGTTTATCTTCACAACTTTGCTCACCCTGATCGAACTCGCGGGGCCGTACCTTGCCGAAAAGAAGGACGGCGGTACGCCGTGGCACGTTCATCACATCGTCGAACGCTACAGCTTGTTCGCGATAATTGCCCTCGGCGAAGGCATCATCGGAACCGTAGCGACCCTTTCGGCGGTTGTTGAGGGCACGGGCTGGACCGTTAATGCCGCGTTGGTTGTGATCGCCGGAATGGGACTGACGTTTGGAATGTGGTGGGTTTACTACATGATGCCGTCAGCCGAGATACTGCACATTCAGCGGCGGAAATCGTTTGTATGGGGATACAGCCAGATCTTCATTGTCGCGTCGATCGTCGCGACGGGCGCAGGCCTGCACGTGGCCGCGTACTTCATCGAACACAAAGCTAAGATCGGCCCTTTGGCTACGCTGCTCGCCGTTGCGATCCCTTTCAGCCTCTACCTCGGAATGATCTATTGGCTCTACGCATATCTGCTCGGCGAGTTCGACCGTTTTCATCTACTGCTTCTCGGCGGAACCGCCGCGGTTATAGCAGTTGCGATCGCGGCGGCTGCGCTCGGCGTGAGTATGGCTGTTTGCCTCATCATTCTGATGCTCGCTCCGGTCGTAACCATCGTCGGCTACGAACTCGTTGGCCATGCGCACAAGCAGGCGGCAATCGAACGAGCGTCATCAAGCAACTAACTCGCTGCGGATCGTTGCAATATCCCGCTGCGGCGGTGCTCCGAACTGCTTCTTGTAATCGCGGCTGAAGTAGGACGGGTCTTCGTACCCGACGCGGAATCCGGCTGTCGCCGCATCAAGATCTTCACCCAACATCAGCCGACGCGCTTCCTGAAGGCGGATCTGCTTCTGGAACTGCAGCGGACTCATCGACGTGATCGTCTTAAATTGATGGTGAAATCCCGATACGCTCATACCGAGGTCGCGGGCAATGTTCTCGATCCGGATCGGCTGATCGAAATTCTCACGCAAGGTTTCGATCGCTTTTGAGATCCGTCGATTCTCGCCATTCGAGATCAGATGTGCCAGCCGCGAAGCCTGATTGCCTTTTAGCAGACGAAAGATCAGTTCACGCTTTAGAAGCGGCAGCATAAACTTTGCGTCACCCGGCGTATCAAGCAGCTTCACGAGCCGCAGCGACGCGTCCAGCAGTTCCGCATCGATCGCGCTCACGTTCATCGCCTTCGCGTTCGAGGGGGCATCAGCGTCGATGCCTGATTCGAGCAGCACCTCCGCAACGAGTGTCGCGTCGAGGTCGATGCGGATGCTGAGATATGGATCATCCTCGCTCGCTTCCACTACGCAGCTCGACGTTGGAAGGTCCATTGTCGAGATAAAATAGTTGCCCTCATCATACGTAAACGACTCTTCGCCAACCTTTACGGTCTTGCTTCCGCGTGCGATAACGCAGAAGCACGGCGTGGAAACGGAGTGAAGCGGCTTGGTCGGGCCGGTTGTCCTCGCGAGATAGACGCCTGGAAATATCTCCAATAGACCATTCTCCGGCTGAGCAGATCTGATCC
>DAIOWA010000660.1:0-2116 GCA_036758705.1 Pyrinomonadaceae bacterium
TTGGCGAAGAACAAAAGCGCGAAGGCATCGTTCGATAAAGGCAGTCCATCGCACCGGCGAGAGTACGTCGAGTGGATCAACGAAGCTAAGACTGAACTGACGAAGGATAAACGGATCGCAACCGCGATCGAATGGCTGAGCGAGGGGAAATCGCGAAATTGGAAGTACGAAAGGCCAAAGAAAACAGAAGCCTGACCGTGAGGGAGGGCTCAGCAAAATAGGGAGAAATAATATGGGACTTGGTGTTAATCCGTATATCGCATTCAGAGGAAACTGCCGCGAGGCATTGGATTTCTACAAAAAGGCGCTCGGCGCCACTGAACTCTTTTCCCAGACCTACGGTGATTCGCCGATGGAAGATATGGGAAATCCGGATGCGATCATGCACGCGACGCTCGATATCGGCGGTTCGCACGTGATGTTCTGCGACGATTTTCATTCGCCGAATTTTTCGACCGGCGGAAACATCTCGCTCGCGATCGGGCTGAACGACATCGATAAGGCGAAAGAGTATTTCGCGAACCTGTCGGACGGCGGAACGGTTACAATGCCGCTCGACAAGACCTTCTGGGCCGAGGCATTCGGTATGCTGACAGACAAGTTCGGCGTTAACTGGATGGTCAATTGCGACGCTCCGCGCGAAGCGGATAAGACAGTCGCGGCCTAACTGCCGAAAGGCAAAAGTAAAAAGGTAAAAGGCAAACCTCGGATCGCCTTTGCCTTTTTACTTTTTACTTTTTACTTTACAGGTATGTCAGAACCAATTCTTGTAGCTAAGAGAGACTCGACCGAAACCGGGCAATTTTTCCTGCTTCCGCAGATGGCGAATCGCCACGGCGTCGTTACCGGTGCGACCGGGACGGGGAAAACCGTCACGCTTCAAAAGCTGGCCGAAGGTTTTAGCGACCGCGGCGTGCCCGTCTTTATGGCGGACATTAAAGGCGATCTTTCGGGCGTGACACAACCCGGAGGAGGCAATCCAAAGATAGACGCACGTAATACGCAGCTTGGTATCACCCCGACGTTTACGGGATTTCCGGCGACGCTCTGGGATGTGTTCGGCAAGCAAGGACATCCGCTGCGTTCGACCGTATCGGAAATGGGCCCGCTGCTGCTCGGCCGGTTGCTTGACCTAAACGAAACGCAAGAGGGTGTGCTGACGATCGCGTTCAAGTACGCGGACGACAACGGAATGCTGCTGCTCGATCTAAAGGATCTGCAGGCGTTGATGCGCTGGGTCGGCGAGAACGCGAAGGAATTGACGACGCAGTACGGCAACGTTTCGACGGCGTCCGTCGGGGCGATCCAACGCGGCCTTTTGCAGTTGGAACAGCAGGGAGGCGAGATCTTCTTCGGCGAGCCGGCGGTCGAGCTTGGCGATTTTATGCAGACGGTGAGCGGCAAGGGCGTGCTGAATCTGCTCGCGGCCGATCAGCTTATCAATGCGCCGAAACTGTACTCGACATTCCTGCTCTGGCTTCTCAGCGAACTGTTCGAAAATCTTCCAGAAGCCGGCGACCTCGAAAAACCGAAACTCGTATTCTTTTTTGACGAGGCTCATCTACTCTTTTCGGACGCTCCGCAGGCACTCATCGACAAGGTAGAACAGGTCGTTCGACTGATCCGCTCAAAAGGGGTCGGTGTGTACTTCGTCACGCAGAATCCCGCGGATATTCCGGAGAAGGTACTCGCACAGCTCGGCAATCGCGTACAGCACGCGCTTCGGGCTTATACGCCGCAGGAACAAAAAGGCGTTCGAGCCGCGGCAAGCTCATTCCGCGAGAATCCGGACGTCGACACAGAAAAGACGATCACGGAACTCGGAGTCGGCGAAGTGCTGATCTCGTGTCTTGATGAGAAGGGTATTCCGACAATGGTCGATCGGGCGTTCGTCGTTCCGCCGGTCGGACAAATCGGCCCGATCACGGCCGAACAGCGAGCCGCGCTGATCGCCGGGTCGCTCGTCGCCGGTGCGTATGACACCGCAGTCGACCGCGAATCCGCTTTCGAACTCCTCGCCGCAAAAACCGAAGCAAAAGCCGCGGAGGTTGCTGCGGCCGAGCAGGCTAAGGCAGACGCTAAGGCTCAAAAGGAGGCCGAGAAGGCCGAACGAGCC
>DAIOWA010000661.1:0-2099 GCA_036758705.1 Pyrinomonadaceae bacterium
GTACTTGTTTTCCTAAGGATCATTCCGCTCTTCGCGTTCGTCGGGAAGAACTTCCTTCCGGTCGATGATCAGTCTCAGTTCGAAGTTTCGGCACGTGCTCCGGAGGGAAGTTCGCTCGCCCAAACATCACTCACGCTCGAGCGGATCGCTTCTCAGATCCGTCAGCAGCCCGGCGTGACGGATACGCTTGTAACGGTTGGCGGCGGTGATCAGGGCGTGGTCAACAACGGAACGATCTACGTCAAACTTTCCGAGATCAACGAGCGTGAGAAATCGCAGGAACAGATGATGTCTGACGCCCGCGAGCTTCTCAAGAGTTTTCCAGGCCTTCGGACCGGTGTCCAGCCTGTTCAGGCGTTTTCGGGCGGCGGTTTCCGAAACGCGAACGTCCAGTTCATGATCGCCGGCCCGGACCTGAAACAGCTCGAGATCTATTCGGAAAAGGTCATGGAGCAGATGAAGTCGATCCCGGATGCGGTTGACATCGACTCGACGTTGATCAGCGGTAAGCCGGAGGTTCAGCTTTCGGTTGACCGTGCAAAGGCGGCTGACCTTGGCGTGCAGGTCGGCGATGTTTCGCAGGCTTTGAACACGCTTGTCGCGGGACAGGAAGCGACGACGTTTAACGAGGGCACCGAACAATACGAAGTTTGGGTACGAGCCAACAATCAATACCGAACCAGTATCGAAGGGCTGAAGCGAATGATCGTTCCGTCGACCACGGTCGGCTGGGTGACGCTCGACAACCTCGTAAAAACAACGCCGGGTTCGGGCCCGAGTTCGATCGAGCGTGTTAACCGTCAGCGTCAGGTGACATTGCTGGCAAACACCAAGCCGGGCGG
Source organism: Pyrinomonadaceae bacterium (assembly GCA_036758705.1). Taxonomy (GTDB): domain Bacteria; phylum Acidobacteriota; class Blastocatellia; order Pyrinomonadales; family Pyrinomonadaceae; genus OLB17. Next base: position 843 of record DAIOWA010000661.1, read on the forward strand.
TTCGGCACAGAACATTCAGAACGGCATCAACGACGCCGTCGCGAAGTTAAATCTCCCACCCGGGTACACGACCGGCTACATCGGCCAATCGAAGGAGATGGGCAAGGCGGGAATGTACTTCCTGCTGGCGATAATGCTTTCGTTCATCTTTATGTACATCGTGCTCGCCGCGCAGTTCGAATCGTTCATCCATCCGGTGACGATCCTGCTGACGCTGCCGCTCTCGATCCCGTTCGGCATCCTGAGCCTGCTCGTACTCGGGCAGACGGTGAATATCTTCTCGGGCCTCGGACTGCTGCTGCTGTTCGGCGTCGTTAAGAAGAACGCGATCCTCCAGATCGACCACACGAGCCATCTGCGTTCGCAGGGAATGAATCGTTACGACGCGATCATCCAGGCAAACCGCGACCGACTTCGTCCGATCTTGATGACGACGATCGCACTCGTCGCGGGTATGATCCCGCTCGTCATTTCGACGGGTCCGGGATCGGGCACGAACCGTTCGATCGGCGTGCTTGTGGTCGGCGGACAGTCACTATGTCTGCTGCTGACGCTGCTTGCGGTGCCGGTGTTCTATTCGATCTTCGACGATCTTAGCGAACTCCATATCTTTCAGCGGATCGGCCGATTTTCGGACTGGCTATTCGGCGGCATCCGGCGCAGGTTCGCGACGGTAACTAGTCTTTTTGTGAGCAAGGGGTAGGTTTGGAAGGGGAAGAAGCCTGACCGTTAGGAAGGGCTAGATCGGGAGTTTAGCCCTCCCTAACGGTCAGGCTTCTGCCTTTTGAGGTTTGTATTTATGCTATTGCGATCATATAAAGCATTATTCATCGCAGCTTTTGTCTTGACGAGCTCCGCATTCGCGCAGGATCCAACCCCTTCGCCGACGGTGACTCCGGCTGTGACTGACAAGCAGCAGGTAGCACCGGAGCGGCTTCAGGGCGTGCCCGCGATCGCACCGAATTATCGTTCGGACGATCGTTCGCTGCCCGATCTCGGCCGTGTCGGTGTCGATATGCTCGACCAGCGTTCGCTCACGTTGAACGACGCCATCCGCCTGGCGCTCGAGAACAACAATGATATCGAGGTAACGCGCCACAACGTGAAGATGGCCGAGTTCGATCTACGCGCATTCCGTGGTTACTATCAGCCGAGATTGACCGGCACTACTTCTTATGAGCGGGCAACAACGCCGAACGTTTCGATCTTCAGCTCGAACCCTTCGACCACGCAGGGTGCCTTTGTTGGCAACGCCGG
>DAIOWA010000662.1:0-2094 GCA_036758705.1 Pyrinomonadaceae bacterium
TGGAAAACGAAAGTACGCGATGAATCGCGCACTCTGAGCGAGAGGAGAAATTATGGAATTAAAATTCAAAGTACAGACGAAAATTCAGAAGCCGGTCACGGAAGTTTTTGACGCGGTGTATAACCCTTCAAAGCTGAGCGGATATTTCACCAACGGCGGTGCGAGTGCTCCGCTGGATGAAGGCACGACGGTCGAATGGGCATTCGCGGATAATCCGGGTGACGAAAAATTGAAGTTTCCGGTCCAGGTCAAGAGATCCGTCAAGAACGAGCTGATCGAGCTCGGTTGGGAAGGAGCAAAGGGATTGCAGACCAATGTCCGGATGGAGTTTGAGGCGGACGGCAATGACACTATCGTGCGCATCAGCGAGACAGGATGGCGTGAGACTCAGGCAGATCTGGACAGCTCATACCTAAACTGCTTCGGCTGGGGCCAGATGATCTGTGCGCTGAAAGCGTATGTCGAGTACGGCATCGATCTGCGAAAAGGAGCCTTTACCGGGCTTTACAAATCTTCCGAGCATCACGGAACAGCGAAGGCATAAATTGCGAAAGAGCCGTCTGTATTAGCGGCTGTTTCTTTTCGACCTCGGTCTTGCGGGAACGAACAGACATTGGTTCTATTGCATACGAAATCGTGCATTGACGCGATGTTGCATCTGTGGCACTATGACCGTCCGGCCCGTGCCGGCGGATCTTTGAAACGAATAATCAAGAAAAATACCCGGAACCATCAAATTTGATGTGTGAAAACAGTTGGGACAACGGGACAGGGACGCGGACGTTATAGCTAAGTGCTGTTATATCAATAGCTTAGACTATCCGGACTCTGTCCCAAGTTGTCCCAACTTGCTTGCGAGGTTCGCGAGATCTCCGCTAACTATCGTGTTTCCAATATTTTACACGATGTATTTTTGCTGACGGAGATCGGGAACCTCCCTCCCATCCCGTTCGTCCTTGCTTACGAGCGGGTTTGTGCAATAACCTTTCCGTAATGTCTTTGGTTACGGACTTTATCGTTATCGGCAGCGGCGTGGCGGGACTTCGGGCTTCGATCGCTCTCGCGGAAACTGGCGCGGATGTAACTGTACTTACCAAGGACAAGGCCAGCGAATCCAATACCGAATACGCTCAAGGCGGAGTCGCGGTCGTTCTCTCGGAGGACGATGATGCCGAACTTCACGAGGACGACACGCTTGTCGCCGGAGCGGGCCTTTGCGACGAGCCTGCAGTCGAGACGCTTGTAACCGAAGGCACCAAATACATCAAGCAGCTCATCGCATGGGGAACCGAGTTCGATCGCGAAGGCGGCGAGCTCGTGTTTACCCGAGAGGCGGCGCATTCGCGTCGGCGAATTCTTCACGCGCACGGAGATTCGACCGGGGCCGAATTTGTACGATCACTTATCGCACGGGCCGGGAGAGAAAAGTCGATCAACCTTCTTCCATTCGCGAACACCGAGAGCCTGATCGTTGAAGACGGTCGATGCGTCGGCGTGCGATTTCTCGACCCGATCCTCCGCTCGCCCCGCGAGGTTTACGGCAAGGCGGTGATCATGTGTACTGGCGGCGCGGGCCAGCTATACCAGCACACAACGAATCCGCCGGTCGCGACGGGCGACGGAATGGCGATGGCGTATTTCGCAGGTGCGGAGATGGCGGATATGGAATTCATTCAATTCCACCCGACCGCGCTGAGCATCGAGGGTGCACCGCGATTTCTACTAAGCGAGGCAATGCGCGGTGAAGGCGGGATCTTGCGAAACGTACAGGGCGAACGGTTTATGGGACGGTACGATGAGCGTCTGGAACTCGCTCCACGCGATATCGTTTCACGCTCGATCGTAGCTGAGATGCGTCGGACCGGTTCGCGTCACGCTTTGCTCGATATGACCGCGCTTGACGCCGATTTTCTCCGTGAGCGATTCCCGAAGATCGATGCAACGTGCAAGCAGTTCGGTCTCGACATTGCAAAGGATATGCTGCCCGTTTCGCCCGCCTCGCACTACTGCATGGGTGGTATACGAACCGATCTGCATGGACGTTCGACGGTGCCGGGACTCTATGCGGCGGGCGAAGTCACCTGCACGGGCGTT
>DAIOWA010000663.1:0-2089 GCA_036758705.1 Pyrinomonadaceae bacterium
TAGAGGCTTTCCTTCGATCAAGGTTTCGACCCGTTCACTGCGAAACTTCAAATGGGCAAAGAACGAATTCACACCCAGAAGGGCGACCGCCCCGGCGAGGCCGCCGACGAGCGACGTATCATTACCGATGATCGCGTTCTGGACCGTGTTCGACAGAAGCAGGATCACTATCAGATCAAGTGGATTAAGCTGGGCGAGCTCGCGTTTACCGAAGACACGCAGCAGGATGATCAGCCCGCCGTAAACGATCAACGGCCGAATTATCTTCTCGGCCCAGGTGACCTGATCCGGGTCGAGGAACAACATATTTTCCCAGCCTGACGGTGAGAAGAAGGAAAGAAGGGTTCCGAGAAACATAGCCTGACCTCGCTTATGGATTTATTTCCAGAAGTTTAGTCCCGCAAGGCGATAGAAAACAAAAGACCGCCGAGCGTTTGCTCAACGGTCTTCTCAAGAACTGGCGGAGACGACAGGATTCGAACCTGTGGTACCCTTTTGGAGTACAACGGTTTAGCAAACCGCCGCTTTCAGCCACTCAGCCACGTCTCCGAAAAATTTGCCGATGCGGTCATTGCCAGCATCGGCCAAGTGATAATTCTAACCGCAAGGCAAACTTTGTCAAGGCATATGCATCAGACTGCCTAAGCAAAGGTGCCGTTTTGCGGCTTGACACCATTGATTTTTGCCTGGAAAATACGTGAGTTGCTCGGACTAGCTTCATTTTGAGCCGATCACCCGCAGCCGCTGAATTATCGCGGGCGGCGGACAACCGTTTTGATGCGTCAATTGACCGACCAAAAATTTACCCTTCGCGCTGCCTTCGCCGTACTGCCGATACTGTCGATGCTGCTCGCCGGGGTCGTTCCCGCAGTTGCGCAGGCGAGCGGCGCGGCGGTGGTCAAGGGTGTTGTGCGCACCGATGGCGGACCGATCGCCGATGCGACGATCGCGATCTTTAAGGCTGGCACGGCGACGCTTCTCAAGCAGGTTCAATCGGCCGCCGACGGCAGTTTCCTTGCACGCATCACGCCCGGCAAATATACGGTTCTCGCGGTCGCTCAAGGCTTCAATCCGGTGACGATCTCCGAGGTAGAGGTTGAGCGGGCCGCTCAACTGACCTACGGGTTCAAGCTGGAACGTGCGGGAAGCGGCAATACGCTCCCGGAAAAACGGCTCGACCGGAACAATCCGAAATGGGCCCGACGTTCAGCGGCGCTCAGCCGATCGATCTATCAGAACGCCGAGGGCGAAGAGGTCATAGCCGAGACGGCGGAGCCCGAATCGCAGCCCGACATCGACCGCAAAACGCAGACGGTATCGGAAACATATTTCGCCAGCACGGACGACGGCAGCTTTGTCGGAGTTAACTTCGCGACATTTCTTCCGGTGACGGAAGATGCCGAACTCGTCCTTGCCGCCCAAGTCGGAGCAGGGTCGAACGCTCCGCAGCGATTCGAAACGCAGGCAAAGTTCCGACCGAATGATTCGCATCAACTCCGCATCAACACATCGGTCGGAAAGCTTGGGAAATTAGAGCGGGAAACTGGAATCGAAACGCTCAATCAGGTTTCGCTTCAAGCGACCGATGAATGGAAGGTTCGCGAAGGCGTCGTGCTTGTTTATGGGTTTGATTACGCCCGATTCTTTGGTGCGGGTAACGATTTTGCGGTCAGCCCGCGGTTGGGTTTTCAGTACGACATTAATTCCAAGACCCGTCTCCGCAGTGCGTTCACGACGCAGACCGAAGATAAGGATTGGTCACGGGCGATCGCACTCGAAGACGCGCAGGTGATCTTTCGCGATCCGGTTGCGATGGACGATGTTTTCATCGACGAGGGCAAGCCGGTGATGAACCGGACGAGCCGATTCGAGATCGGGTTCGAACGCGTTCTGGATAACAAGTCGACCCTTGATGCGAACTTCTTTGCGGACACGACCTTCGCACGCGGCGTTGGTGTCGCGTCGATGCCGTTTACGAATGCATCGTTCACCGTAGACGAATTTACAGGCAATCAGCAGGGCAATGCTCAGGGAGCGAGTCTGGTCTACAGCCGGCGTATCAGCGGTCGCATCAGCGCAAAGGCGGGAT
>DAIOWA010000664.1:0-2088 GCA_036758705.1 Pyrinomonadaceae bacterium
TTTCGTTATAAGTCTTTACTGCCCGCTCCCGGAGGGCCGCTCCGCGATTGTTCATCAATACCGGAGCACTGCCCGCGTACGTCGGATTCGCATTGATGCCGGCCGTGTATTTATCGACAGCGAGATCCCAATTCTTTGCGGTAAAGGCATCGTTACCTTCTTTGAGCGAGGCATCAATGATCTTGTTCTCCGCCTCGATCTTGGCGTTTTTCTCGGTGACTTCTTTGACCTTAGCCGCATGCTCGGCAGCAGCCTTCTTATCCTCTTCCGTCGGTGCGCCCCCATTCTGGGCTTGTGCCACCACCTGACGAACCTCATCTGGAGTTAATCTTCTACCGTCACCGACCTCCATCTGAACTCTCAGATTATCCTGCCCAGCTTTGACGTTGGGGTAGTATGTTGGAGCGGCACCTGGGCCGCTGAAAGAGAGCACGTAAACAGCTCCGGGCTGGAGGCCGGCAAAGTTGAAGTTGCCGCGTTTATCCGTTGTAGCCGATGGACCGGAACCTTTGATATCGGTTCGAAATGCTTCAACCGTAATGCCCTCGACCGGAGCAGTCGTCCCATCTGCCTTCTTAATAATTACGTTTCCCGAAACTGGAGCGGTTTGAGCCGATACAGCTGAACTGATGACAGCCGCAAATGAAAAAACTACAACTAATTTTAGAGCTAACTTGAACATTGAATCCTCCGAATTTTCCCCTTGGGGCGAAACTTGGTTTCGATGCAAAGGCAGGGGAAATGGTTTATTGAATTAACTTAATCATAACCCAAAACCGCCCGCATCTGCTACAAGATGGCCTGTTATTTCGTGCTCATTTGTTGTGTTATTCTCAGCTTTCCGCACAAAGGCGGAATTGAGAACGGATGAGAATCTATAATTTTAGCTCTGGGCCGGCGATGCTTCCGGAGCCTGTATTGGAAAGGGCACGCGAAGAAATGATGTCGCTAGGCGGCATTGGGATGAGTGTGATGGAGATTAGTCATCGTTCGCCCCAATTTGAAACGATCCTTCACGGAGCCGAGCAGGGAATTCGTGATCTGCTGGAAATTCCGACAAATTACCGCGTTCTTTTCCTTCAGGGTGGAGCCTCGACTCAGTTCGCGATGGTGCCAATGACGTTCCTGCCAAAGGGTTCGTCGGCAGACTACATCGTCGCAGGATATTGGGGAAAAAAGGCATTGGCGGAAGCGAACCGCGAGGGAAGGACGCGAGTTATTTGGAACGGCGAGGAAGACGGATTTTCTCTGATCCCGGCTCCTGAGGAGCTTTCATTCTCGCATGACGCGAGCTACGTCCATTACACGTCAAACGAAACGATCGACGGCATCGAGTTCAAATACGATCTTGATGCGGGCGGAATTCCGGTCATCTGCGATGCGTGCTCCAACATTCTTTCCAAACCGATCGATATTGAAAAGTACGCAATGATCTATGCCGGTGCTCAAAAGAATATCGGCCCAAGCGGCGTAACGGTCGTGATCATTCGCGACGATATGATCGCAAAGGTGCCGTCCGGACTGCATCCTCTTTTCGATTATCGGGCCTTAGCCGAAAATGATTCGATGGTAAATACACCGAATACTTGGGGTATTTACTTGATCGGACTTGTGTGCGATTGGCTGAAAGATCAAGGCGGCGTTAGAGGCATTCAGGTCAAGAATGAAGAGAAGGCTAAGCTCCTATACGACGCGATCGATTCGAGTGACGGCTTCTATCGCGGACGAGCAGAACGATCAGCTCGATCGACCATGAACGTTACATTCAATCTTCCATCCGCTGAGCTTGAACAGCGGTTCGTCGTGGAGGCTGCGAAACAGGGAATGGACGGCCTCGCGGGCCACCGGACTTCCGGCGGTATCCGTGCGTCGATCTACAATGCATTTCCGGTCAGAGGTGTCGAAGAATTGATCGGCTTTATGCAGGAATTCTCGTCTCAGAACTCGTGATCGGCAAGCGTTTCGATGGCCGACCGGAGAACCGGTTCGTCGTTGGGCAGCACGGTTCGAAGATCCAAAATAAATCGGCCCTCGGCAACCCGCCCGATCACTGCCGGTTTACCGGTTCGTAAGGCCCGATCGATCTCA
>DAIOWA010000665.1:0-2087 GCA_036758705.1 Pyrinomonadaceae bacterium
ACCCTGATGCCGGATTTGCGACAAACATCCGCTTGTCCTCGGGCGTGACTTCCCAAAACAGCTTCGTGATCGACCATGGCCGATAGCCGTCAAAGATCGCAAGCCCAAGTCCCTGCTTCCGCAGCTTTTTATGAACCTTCGCAACCGCCTTCGCCGCAGGCTTTTGTAAAAAAGCCCGAGCTTCCGGATACACTGTCTTGCCGACGAAGTTATTGTCGGTCGCGTAGCGGATGTCGAGCTTGATCGTAGGATCGAGGGTGATTAGTTCTACCAAGTGGGCCTCGCGTTTACCTTGTTCTCGGGGCGGGCCGTCCTGGGCGACAGCCTGAAATGACAGGATAAGAAATGCTGTAAGAAGTGCAAGCCCATAATGCACAAGCCCGAGCGTAATTAAGGGCGATACGCCCAAGTTGAAAGTACCGCCCTTGCTAACGCGCAGGCTTGTGCATTGGAACATTTATGGCTTCTCCTCGGTAACAGGTTCCGAATCTTCCGGGCCGATGATGATGTCGGTGCCAAACTTCTGATAGTTGGTGAAGCGGATCAGGTTCTTTGTCTCGAACGATCGACCGGCCTCGCGGACCGTCAACCTGACATCCGAAACTAGAGGCAGCAGATACTTCTCATCGTTGATCGTCGTCCAATCGTAATCGATCAATCTGCGCGCGGCCGTGACCGGAAAGCCCGCCGGGATCTCGGTGGCTTCGCTTTCGACTCGGAGTACGCGGAAATCGGCTCGGTCGATCCACATCCGGCCTTTCATTCCGGTGATGGTCGATTGCGTGCCTGCTCCTGAACCTGAGACGATGCGCTGCTTAGCCTTGTCCCGCTCGACGGCGAAATCAAACAAGACCGCCGTGCGTCCCCGAACGATGTCGGTCTGTACGGGCGTAAATTCGGCGTCGTTCTCCGGCTTAAAAATCGTCGCGAGCATCGTTACAAACTCGCCTGTCGAACTCGATCCGCCCGCTTCCTCATAACTGCCCTTCGATTCCGGATTCTGCTGGATCGCCCCGTTGATCGACAGCAGCTTGTACGATTCCTCGCCAGTCGAGCGATAGCTGACCCCGACGACAAGCTTGTCCTGCGGCCGAAAGCTTCCGGTTCCCGCGTAACCGACCGACCGTTGGATCTGCTGTTTTACGACAAAATCCGGCATTTCCTCAACCGCCTCGAGCGTCTTTCGGCGGGTCTTGTCGATGATCCCCGCTACTTCAAGCTGAGTCGGGATCTTGGTGCCTTCCGGATCCTTGCGTCTACGTTCGGCTTCCTCCAGTGCTCGTTTCAGTTCGTCATCGTTCGCTCCCTTCGATCTCGTTAGGCTTCGAACGCCATCGGTCAACGCGAACCCGATCCCTCGCCGCCGCAAAGCATCAACGACATCTTCTTTAGTCGCGGTTTTTCGTTCGAGTTTGTAGAGAAGCTGAACGTATTCGGGCTGGGTCAGCGGCTTATCCTGGGCAAACCCGGGAATGCAGAACGCTGCCACCAAAAAGAGCAAAATAATTGCGGATCTCATCTGAATAATTGATGCCTAACGATAGAAAACTGTTGTAATTTCAGTGCAGAAGCCCGCACGATGTAAGCGCAGAAAGCTGCAAAGAAAAACGGGAAACAGTCACAAAACCGTTTCCCGCAAAAGTCTATAAAAACGGGGTTAGTTAACCCACTCTTCTTCGTAGTTAAGCTTCCAGTGAGCTGTAACCCAAGCTTCTGCGGCTTCCATCGCGACGGCCTTCCACTTCTTCAGATTCTGAAGAACGTTCAGGGCCGCAAGCGGCTTGCTCGGATCTCGCTCGACGCGGATCACCTCGGTCGCAACTTCGATAATGGTCTTATCTTCAGCAAGAATGCGAAGTTTGACCTCGGCGCCGACCGGCGGCAGTGTCTCTAAATTTACAAGTGCGCTATTTTCGCCAAGGTTTTCCGTCGTTCCTTCGACCTTGACTCGTTTTCCACTCTCTTCGTCCACCCAAATAGCCTGCACCGGCATATGGGCCAATATCCGATGGTGCATCGGAGTCTTATATGATGATGTTGCGTATTCTATCTGTGACATATTATCCCCCGCTTTTTCGCTTGTTCGT
>DAIOWA010000666.1:0-2082 GCA_036758705.1 Pyrinomonadaceae bacterium
TGCGTTGGTAGTCACGTCGGATCGATCCCCGATGAAAGAAATTGCCGGCGGCGGAGCGATCCTTGTAGATCCGGCGAGCGTGGATTCGATCAGAGAGGGAATTTCAGCCGGAATAACTGACAATGAACTTCGTGCGTCTACCATCAATAGGGGAAGAGTGAATATCCTGAGGTTTGAGAAATCTGAGATCGCACGGCAATATTTGGCCTTATATAATGACATTCTGCAGAAGTCAGCATCGAAAGGATCCGAATGACACCGAAACGCATACTCATTCTCGGAGGCAGTGGAATGCTTGGACACAAACTTGTCCAGGTGCTTGGCGGGCGTTTCGACACATACTGCACGATCCGCGGAACGACTGCTGAGGTCGAACACTATGGGTTCTACGAACGCGGGCGGATTTTAGAGTCCGTGGACGCGCTCAATTTCTCGTCAGTGCGGTCTGCTATAGATAAGATCCGTCCGGATGTTGTTATCAATGCGATCGGAATAATCAAACAGTTGCCGTCATCGAAAGATGTTATTCAAACGCTAACGGTCAATTCGATCTTTCCACATCTTGTAGCCGACCTTGCGAAGGAACTCGGATTTCGATTCATCATGTTGAGTACCGACTGTGTATTTTCGGGGGACAAGGGTAATTATTCGGAAGATGACGTTCCGGACTCGACTGATCTGTATGGGCGGAGCAAGCAGTTCGGCGAGGTCGCGGGTACCAACTGTCTGACGATCCGAACCTCAATAGTCGGACGGGAACTCGGAACTTCACACAGCCTCATCGATTGGTTTCTTTCCCAGGCAGACCGCGTAAATGGTTACAGCAACGCCATCTTCAGCGGATTTCCAACCATAGTACTCGCTGATCTGTTGGGAAATATCATCGAGGAACAGCCTGATCTCACAGGACTGTTCCATGTGTCCAGTGATCCGATCAGTAAGTATGCCCTTCTTGAATTGGTGAAAAATAGGCTCGGACTAAAGATCGAGATCGTCGACGCTCCCGAGTTCCGCATTGACCGCTCGCTTGATTCCTCGGCATTTCGATCGTCAACCGGCTTTGAGCCGTTACCGTGGGCCGAAATGGTTGATAGAATGTTTGACGACCCTACGCCTTACGATGAGTGGCGAAAACCCGCGTCGATATGAAAGTTCTTACTATTTTCGGGACACGCCCGGAGATCATCAGGCTCAGCCTGATCCTAAAAATTCTCGACCAGCATTGCGAGCACGTGACCTTGCATACGGGCCAGAATTTTGACCGAAATCTGAGCGATATTTTCCTTCGTGATCTGGAAGTTCGCGGTCCCGACATTCATTTGGGCGTCCGCTCCGATACGTTTGCCGATCAGGCAGCTCAGATACTAAACGGTGTCGATGGCGCCCTTGCGGAGCACCGCCCCGACAAGGTCTTGATCCTGGGTGATACGAACAGCGGTTTATCTGCGATCGTCGCGGCTCGCCGTCAGATACCGGTTTTTCATATGGAGGCCGGAAACCGGTGTTTCGACGATCGAGTACCCGAAGAGATCAATAGAAGGATCATCGATCACTCGAGTACGATACTGTTGCCGTACACCGAGAGAAGTAAGGAAAACCTTGTAGCAGAGGGGATCTCACGGGAGCGGATATACGTGACCGGCAATCCGATTTATGAGGTTCTAAATAATATCTCATCGAACATAGAAGAAAGCGGCGTCCTCGCGGACCAGCAGGTCAAACCATTCGAGTATTTTTTGGTAACTGTTCACAGGGCAGAGAACGTTGATATCCCTGATCGACTTGCGGCTTTGTTCAAAGGATTTGAGCTGGTATCGAAAAAGCTGGGCAAGCCCGTATTAATTAGTTGTCATCCTAGGACCCGCGTCAGGCTCGATCAGTTGGGACTTACGATAGATCCCAACATTCGGCTGCTCGACCCTTTAGGTTTTTTTGATTTCATTAAACTTGAACGCAATGCTCTCGCGGTCATGACGGACAGTGGAACAGTTCAGGAGGAATGCTCTATATTTGGCATTCCGAATGTCACGGTCAGGGACGTTACCGAGCGCCCGGAGACGCTCGAGTGTGGAAGCAACATTA
>DAIOWA010000667.1:0-2071 GCA_036758705.1 Pyrinomonadaceae bacterium
TTGTTTTCGGATCGCCGCCATCGAGAGCTTCGGCCCATATTAGACTTGCCGGCTCAGTCGGGATCCACGAGTATCCGCGAGGGCCTGTCTGCACGCCCTGAGGCGGCAGATTATCGATCAGCGGCGTATCGAGGAGGTGTTTAACAAGCTTGCCGCTGGTATCCCATATCTCATATTTCTTTGGGAATCGGTACGACGGGAAGAGGTAGGAGAACGGCCGCTGTATCCGCGAGACGAGAATGTATTTTCCGTCCGGCGAGACGGCGGCGTCGTCGATGATCGCGGGGGCACCGATCTCGCGAACCTTACCGTTCACGTCGATCAGAGCGAACTGCGATGTCGCGTAATATTCAAACAGTCTCTCATCGTTTGGCGACTTGAGCAGGTCTTGGAACGTCGAAAGCTGACCGGCACGCCCGGAGGTTTCCTGGATGTTCGGCTCCGTTGGCACGAGATCCTGATACGCAGGAGCCGGACCGCGTTTGCTTGGGACGAGAGTCGCGGTGATGGTCGATGAGTCTTCCCAATCGAACCCGCCATAGGCGGTATTGATCATTATCCCGTTGACCTTTTTCGCTTTCGCCGTCGCCGTGTCGATGATCCAAAGCTCGATGCCGGTCGGCGTCGCGTTTCCGGCGGCGATGTATTTGCCGTCCGGCGACCATTGTGGGGAAATGATCTTGGAACCGGCCGGGAATGCGACGGTTGCTTCCTTTCCGTCTGCAACATTCTTCAGCTTGAGACTGACCGAATACGGCGTGCGGTGTGCGCTGTTGGTTTTCGGATTGATCCGCGAACCGGCGAGACGCAGCATCGGCTCAGCCAACTCCGAGATCGGCGGATAACGGAGCGGTTCGAGCAAGGCGATCTTGTCGCGCGTTGGCGAGATCGATGTCGACGGGATCGCCGGAGCATCGAGGATCTCCTGAATATTTGCGGGCGGCTTCTTGTAGCTGCCTTGCGCAACGGAGATCGAGCAAAGGGCAACGATGGTCAACAAGGTCGAGAGCAGGGTTTTCATTTTGACTCCTTCAAGGCTTTGAGAACTTTGGCGGCAACCGCCGGAACGTATTCGTACTCGTTAGCGTGATTTTCAGTGAATGTGACTATTACGACCTTCTGGCCGTCAGGGGTTTCAATGTACGCGGCGTCGTGACGGGATTTGCTTGTCCAACCGGCTTTCGACCACAGCTTAGCACCGGTCATCCTACCTTCGATCAGCGCCTTTCCGGTGAAGTTAACGGATTGACTGTTGGGATCTTTGTCGGTTGAAGTCCAATCACGCGACATAAGTGCGAGCATCGCGTTGCTGCGTGCTTCGTTCACAAAGCGGCGAGTCGCGATCTCCGCGAGCAATCGCGCGGTCGCGTTGGTCGTTAGCATATTCCGATTCTGCCCTTTATAGTTTCGCGACTGCTGCTCGATGCCGTATGCGTCTTCACAGAAGGTTTTCTGGTTGACGTTTATGTTCGTATAGCCAAGCGACGCGAAGAATCGGTTGACGCGATTGCGTTTGTATTGCCACGCCTCGAACTGCTTTTGAGGTAATTCGCTGCCGCTGGACGAGTCAGTCAGCACGTCGAGAATGTACTGCGTTGCTTCGTTCGAAGAATCGACGATCATATCGTGGAGCCCGCGTTCGAGTTCCTTCGTCATCGTGATCTTGCCATCCTCAAGCTGACGTTCAAGCGCGGCCATGTAGAACATTTTCACTACGCTCGCGGTGTACAACTGCGTGTCGCCATTGACCTGAGCCGTCTGCCATTTCGCCGGATCGCGAAGATCTATGACGGTCGCCGCCATCTCGCCGGGTTTGAAATTGCCCGCCGTCATTACCTCTGAGACGGCTTTCGAAAGGATCGTCTGCAGCGACGAGGACGGTTCGATCACCGGTGCGATATATGTTTTTGGCTTTACGATCTCGATCTTGTCGCGGCTCTTCTGAGCGGCCAGGGCCGACACGAGCAGGCACGTTACGACAAGGATCGAAAAGATTCTTGTTGGTTTGAACATCGGTTTGTTTGTAGTTCGTCTTTACGGAATGTAGTGCAATCGAGTATAAACGAAATAC
>DAIOWA010000668.1:0-2070 GCA_036758705.1 Pyrinomonadaceae bacterium
GCGGGCGAATTCATACAGCTCGTGAAGTACGCCGCGTCGCTTGCGAATACAAAGATGATCGAGTTTTCTGAGGTCAATCCGAAGTTTGATGTCGACAACCGCACAACGCGTCTAGTCGCGATCGCGATGCACCGGTTCATTTCGCATGTCGCCTAACTTTTCGTCGGACCGCGACCGTCCCGGTTGCGAGTTTGCGGCAGCGAACTGAGGCGGCGGAGATTCGGGCGCCGGACGCCGAAGGAGCCGGCGTAGCAAGCGAGGACGCGTGCCATCCCAGAAATCCGACGTAACAAATGCCATCGATCCGTACAGTAAATGTCACCCGATACGTCACGCCCTTGCGCGAGGGCGGGTCGCTGCCGGCTATCGTTGAGGCGGACGACGATGGGATGTACGTGCTCAAGTTTCGCGGTGCCGGGCAGGGGCCAAAGGCTCTTATTGCGGAGTTGATCTGTGGTGAGTTGGCTCGTGCCGTGGGTTTTCACGTACCGGAGATCGTACTTGCCGAGCTTGATATCGAACTGAGCAGGACCGAGCCGGATCCCGAGATCCAAGACCTCTTAAAAGCTAGTGCGGGCCTGAATCTCGGGCTCGATTATCTTCCCGGTTCGATCACGTTCGACCCGGCAGTCGATAAGATCGACGCGGAATTGGCTTCGCGGATCGTGTGGTTTGACGCGTTCATAACGAATGTAGACCGGACAGCTCGCAACTCGAATATGCTGATGTGGCATAAGGAATTGTGGCTGATCGATCACGGTGCCGCACTATATTTTCAGCACGCGTGGGATCGGTGGAGCGAGCAAAGCGAAAGCCGGTTCGCTCAGATAAAAGATCACGTATTGCTGCCGTTCGCGGCGGAACTTGGAATTGCCGACGGATATATGAAGGAAACGCTAAGAACCGCACTCTTTGAGGACGTTTGTTCGGCGATCCCGGATTTGTTTCTTGACGGCGACAGTATCAGCCCGGACGAGAAACGCGGTGTTTATGCCCGGTTTCTCGCGCAGCGGCTTGCGGCGGCGGCAAATTTTGTAGAGGAGGCGGAAAATGCAAGAAAAGCACTTGTATGACTATGCAGTGATCCGCGTCCTGCCGCGGGTTGAAAGGGATGAGTTCATCAACGTTGGCGTTATCCTTTATTGCCGGTCCCTAAATTTCCTGCGTGCCGCGTGCTCTGTCAACGAGGTCCGGCTCGCTGCTTTTGCCGGAGATGCCGATCTTACCAAGGTCCGCGAACATCTTGGATCGCTATGCCGCGTATGCTCGGGCAGCGATGATTCCGGCCCGATCGGCAAGATGTCGCTCGGCGAGCGGTTTCGATGGCTGACCGCTCCGCGTAGTACGGTCGTCCAAACTTCATCGGTCCACACCGGATTCACTACCGATCCCGAAGCCACGTTAAAGAAATTGGTCGAGCAGCTGGTCGATTAGCTTTTTTGCGGTTCCCGTTGATGATCCGGCGGCGGCTCCCGTTTCGCATCTCGCAAAAAGTCCCGTCACAGGACAAGGACAGGCCGGTTGCGCTCGTGGTCCTGATAGACTCAAGGGAAGAACCCAGTCGCTATCGCTCACGGTTCTGACATGGAGATACATGACAATATTCCGTTGATCGACGACACACTCGGAGCTTGGAGCGAGGTGATCGGGCGCGATTTGGAGGGATATCGGAACCACGTCTATCGGATAGTAAACTTTACCTATGCGATGGGCGAGTTTGATGAAGATACTCGCAGGAAGATCGCGATAGCGGGATGCTTTCACGACATCGGGATCTCGCCGACGCGGTCACTCGATTATCTGGAGCAGTCGGGTGAGAGGGCTATTGAATACTTAGGTGAGAATGGAATGAACGGCTGGCAACCGCAGATAAGCGAGATGATCTGCCAGCATCACAGGCTACGGACGTACATTAGCGATCCGATAGTGGAAGCGTTTCGCAAAGGCGACCTCGTCGATTTCTCGCTCGGCCTTTTCAAATGCGGACTTCCCCGTTCGTTTGTGAGCGAAGTTAAGTCCGCATTTCCCAATACCGGATTCCACAAATGCCTGGTCGGCATCGCATCCCGC
>DAIOWA010000669.1:0-2065 GCA_036758705.1 Pyrinomonadaceae bacterium
CGAGGAGATGCTGAAGATCGATCCCGATGCGGTGATCATTATGATTACCGCCTACGCGACGTTCGATACGGCGATCTCGGCGTGGGAGAAGGGCGCGCACGGCGTTATCCGCAAGCCGTTTCAAAACGACCAGATACTTGCTTTCGTCTCAAAGGGAATTCGCCGCCGCCGCGCGGAAGAAGAGCGTCAGACGCTGCGGCAGGTGATGTCCAAGTCAGTGTCGCGCGACGCGATCGTCGGCCGTTCGGAGAAGATGGAAGATATCTTCCGCCTGGTCGAACGCGTTGCTCCGGCCCGCTCGACCGTGTTGATCCAAGGCGAAAGCGGGACGGGTAAGGAGTTGGTTGCAAAAGCTATCCACGAAGCGAGCCCGCGTTCCGACAAGCCGTTCGTCGCCGTAAACTGCTCGAACATTCCTTCTGAGCTGCTTGAATCAGAACTGTTCGGACACACGAAAGGAGCGTTCACCGGAGCCATCGCGGCAAAGAAAGGCTTGTTTGAGGTTGCTGACACAGGTTCGATCTTCCTCGACGAGATCGGCGATCTGCGTCCGGAGATGCAGGTTCGCTTGCTCCGCGTGATCCAGGAACGCGAGTTTACGCCGATCGGCGATACCGCCCCGACGAAAGTTGACGTGCGGATCATTGCCGCGACTAACATAGATCTGAAGGACGCGGTTAGGTCGGGCACTTTTCGCGAGGATCTCTATTTTCGCCTGTCGGTCGTTCCGATCGAACTGCCGCCGCTAAGAACACGCCGCGAAGATATTCTGCCGCTTGCTCAGCACTTCATTCGCAAATACAACGAAGAAAACGGCCGCGTCGTCTCGGAGAGTTTCAACGCCGAGGTCTTGTCGCTGCTTGAGAATTATTACTATCCAGGTAATGTCCGCGAGCTTGAAAATATCATCGAGCGCGCCGTCGTGATCGCCGCTACCGATGAGATCACCGTCGAATGTCTCCGCCCGGAGGTTCGCGACCCGGCCCTTGCGTTCGAGATGGTGAAGCGGGCGGAAGGTACGTCCGCCGAGATCGACATCGCCCGCGGCGTGAATTTCTACGAAGAAGTGAAACGCTTCGAGGTCGACATCATCCGCCGTGCCCTGGACCAAACCGCCGGCCACCAATCCCGCGCCGCCCAACTCCTCGGCCTAAACGCCACCACGCTGAACTCCAAGATCAAGGCCTACAACATCATCCCTCGCGACAATAGTTGACCTGCTCGGCTAAAATTCATAAATCTGTACTTTTTTCCAAGGATTCGGAGTTTCGCGACTTCGCCTAATAGCTAAATATTGGGAATAGACGAGTTGTGAGGTCTACAGGGATGGCATCCGTCTTGCATCTAGTACCTCTGATGAAAACCCCAGAAGTCAGAATATACAGTTAGCGATCGAATTTTTCGATCAAAGAATTACCTGAGGAGTGTTTTATGAAAAGATTGTTTTTCGTTTTGGCGATGGTTTCTCTATTCGCCTTTACGATCGCCGCGCAGACGACCGGGCGTTTAATCGGAACAGTTTCCGGCCCAGACGGACTGTTACCCGGCGCGACCGTTCTCGTGACTGATAATCAAACGGGCCGGGAATTTACCGCCGTTGCTGACGGCGACGGTAGTTTTCGCTTTGATCAACTTAGTTTCGGAACTTATACAGTAAGGATCACGCAGCAGGGCTTTAAGACCTTTGTTGCAAACGATTTGAAGATTGACGCTAACCGCGAATACTCGCTCAAGCCGGTGCTTGAGATCGGGGCGGTAGACGCGGTCGTGACCGTTCAGGCGGGAGCCGACATCGTAAACTCGAGCAACGCGGAGTTGAGCAATACGGTCAGCCCGCGTCAGGTACTTGAGTTGCCCATAAATGGCCGAAATCCGCTGGCATTGCTTAACCTGCAGGCCGGCGTTAACCCCACAAGCAGTTCGATCAATGGACAGCGTTCGTCGTCGCAGAACTATACTCGTGACGGCATTAACATTCAGGACAACTTCATCCGAACGGGAGCGTTTGTCCAGGATCGGCCGACGGTCGATGATACAGGCGAGTTCGCAGTGATAACCCAAAATG
>DAIOWA010000670.1:0-2058 GCA_036758705.1 Pyrinomonadaceae bacterium
GGGTGGGCGGGACGCCCACCGCTCCAGTCCGCATCCTTTCCCCGCAAACAGTATCGAAGATGACCTCACCTTATGTCGTTTCCGAAACTGGGGAGACTCGCGGCCTGGGCTGGGATATCAACACATCGTTTTCATCGAATCGCGGCGAGCTTTTTCCGCTTGGGTCATTTGGCCATACGGGATTCACCGGCACGTCGATCTGGATCGACCGCGTTTCGCAAACGTTTGTCGTCTTCATGGCGAACCGCGTCCACCCGGATGGCAAGGGTGATGTCACTCCGCTGCGGGCAAGAGTTGCGACTGTTGCTGCCTCAGCCATTGAGGACGTTCCGATCGAAGTTTATCGACTCGCCGAGAGCACCTATCAAACTCAGGTAGCCGCCCAGATCCCGGGATTCGTCGAACGCAAAAGGCTGGCGGCTGAAAGCTCACAGCTGGCGGCTGTTCCAAAAAATGCCACTGTATTGAACGGGATCGACATTCTCGAAAAGAACGGATTCAAAGAACTCGATGGCAAGCGAGTCGGACTCGTTACAAACCACACAGGACGCGATCTCGCCGGGAAGCCGACGATCGACATCCTTCACGAAGCGAAGAACGTGAAACTCATCGCCCTGTTCTCGCCCGAGCACGGAATTCGCGGCGAGCTGGATACCGAGAAGATCGACGATACGAAGGACGAGAAGACCGGGCTTCCCGTTTACTCCTTATATAAGGATGGAATGCGGCGGCCGAAGCCGGAGCAGCTTGCGGGGCTCGACGCTATCGTCTATGACATCCAGGATATCGGTGCTCGTTTCTATACGTACACCGCGACGCTCAAGAATGTGATGGAGGAAGCCGCGAAGGCGAAGATCCCCGTATACGTTCTCGATCGGCCCAACCCGATCAACGGCAACGACGTCGAAGGCTCGCTAGCGGACGAGGACAAACTCTCGTTCATCGCGGCTCATACGATCCCGGTCCGCTATGGCCTGACTATCGGGGAGCTTGGCCAGATGATGAACGCCGAGCGGAAGATCGGAGCCGACCTTCGCGTTGTAAAGATGGAAGGCTGGTCGCGCTCGATGTGGTTCGACGAGACGGGCCAGACGTGGGTGAACCCGTCGCCGAATATGCGTTCGCTGACGCAAGCGACGCTATATCCCGGCATCGGATTGCTCGAGACCACGAACCTCAGCGTCGGACGCGGTACCGATACGCCGTTCGAAGTGGTCGGAGCTCCGTGGCTCGACGGACAGCGGCTAGCGAAGCATCTCAACGAGCGAAATCTGCCCGGTGTTCGATTCATCCCTGTCCGCTACAAGCCCAACGCTTCCGTCTTCAAGAATGAGGATGTGGGCGGAATTAACATTGTCATTACCGACCGTTCAAGATTCCGATCGGTCCGCACCGGTATCGAGATCGCGGCTGCGTTGAGAAAACTCTACCCGGAATGGCAGGTCGACCGCTATGGCAGGCTGCTCGTCAACGGCGAAAATCTTGCGGCCGTTAGTCGCGGAGATTCGCCGGAAGCGATCGAGAAATTGTACCAAGTTGGTATAACCAATTTTGATAAACGTCGGGCATCCTATTTGCTTTATAAATAGCTAATTGGGATTCTGCATTTCCCGGCGTTGGATTTACTTTGTAACAAATTGTTTAGAATCAATGGTTTGACATTGTTGCAGACCTGCGTTCGCTTCAAAGCGATAACGAAAATTTGGATATTTCTCCAAAAACGTAATAGAAACTTATGGATTCTGCAACGCGGGATCTTCAAAACCTCGGAGGCTCTTTAAGCATGATCGGTAAATATTCCTCATCACCCAAAATTTTTCTTGGCTGTGTTTTTGCTTTGGTTCTCGGCGTAATCTCGATTTCAGGGCAGACGGTTAGCGGCACCCTTCGAGGAACGATCTCGGATTCGAACGGCGCCGCCGTCCCGAATGCAACGGTAGTAGTCACGAGTACCGAAACCGGCCTCGAACGTACGGCCACTACTTCCGGTGAAGGTTCTTACAACTTTGCGTTCCTACCGATTGGCACATATCGGATCGTTGCGACCCGCACTGACTT
>DAIOWA010000671.1:0-2058 GCA_036758705.1 Pyrinomonadaceae bacterium
TTTCCGCGGTGATACGCTTTAGATTCTTACCTGATTCTAACTAAATCAAAGTAGATGTCTGAAAGCTGCAATAGGCTCCTAGCTGAGCTAGTACCGAAAGGTCGCCGCGATATTCGACGGGGGCAAGCGGGACGCTTGCCCTCCCAGGGCTACTTGATCTCCAACTCGTACGGGAGAAGGTACATTGCTTCGCCGTTGTGCATGCGGTCCATCATTTCGGCGTAGCGGAAGGCTTTTCGCATGTCGGCGGGCATTGCTTCGAGAAGGGCCTTTTTGGCTTGGAGCTCTTTAGCATTCGCTGATATCTCGGCGTCCTCATCGCCGCCGAACCACTGCTGGAAGAACGGTTTCGGTGCGGGGAGGACGACGCGGCGGACGTCTTTGTCGGCCGGGAGATTTGCGAGCTGCTTGGCGATGTCGATCGCTTTTTCGAGACCGCCAAACTCATCGATCAGGCCGTTCTCTTTCGCCTGCGAACCGGTCCATACGCGGCCCTGGCCGAGGCTGTTTGCCTTTTCGGCGTCCATATTACGGCCCTTGGCGACCTTCGGCAGGAAGTTGTTGAAGTAGATGCCGTTGGTCTGCTCTTCCATCTTCGCGCGTTCTTCGGGAGTCCATTTTTCGGTCTCGCGGAAGATGCCGGCGTTCTTGCCCTTCATCACGTATTCGTTGGTGACGCCGAGCCAATCGTAGAGGCCTTTGACGACGGGCTTGCCCATAAAGACGCCGATCGAACCGGTGATGGTTGTCGGTTCGGCGACGATCTTGGTGGCGTTGGTCGAGATGTAATAACCGCCGGATGCGGCGACGTCTGCCATTGAAACGACGACGGGCTTCTTCGCTTTCGCGTTCTCGATCGCGTACCACATCAGGTCAGACGCGAGTGCCGAGCCGCCGGGAGAATCGACGCGAAGGACTATAGCTTTGATCGACGCATCGTTGGCGGCGTCGTTGACGGCCTTGACGACCGTGTCCGAACCAACCATCTGTCCGCCGAGAGCGCTGTCGCTCGAACTGCCGGTCGAGATCGCACCCGAAGCGAAGATCACGGCGACACGTTCGCCGTTGTTGAGTCCGAGTGAGTCTGACGGTACATCGCGATACTGCGACGTGCGGATCGTGCGGACCTTGTCGCCCTCTTTATAGCCGAGAGCTTTGCGGAATTCTTCGTAGACCTGTTCTTCGTATAATGCTCCGTCGATCAGTCCGTTTTCTTTCGCCTGCGTGGCGCTGTACGGAGCGTTGTCGATAATGCTTTCGACGTCGGTCTGGTTTTTCTTACGCGATTCGGCGATGGCTCCGGTGTATTTGCCCCAGTATTCGGAGAGAACGGCGTTCAGGACTTCGCGCTGGCCTTCACCCATTTCCTTTTTGGTGTATTGATCGGGCGCGTTCTTGTACTTCGGTCCGATCTGGATCACTTCGGCCTCGATCCCGAGCTTGTCGAGCGAGCCCTTATAGAACATCGCTTCGGCGGCGAATCCGTTCACGTAAAGATCGCCCGGCGGCGGCAGGAATACTTTATCAGCGGCGGTCGCGATGTAGTATTCCTTGTTCATCCCGATCTCCATATAGGCATAGACCGGTTTGCCCGACTGTTTGAAGTCGGCGATCGCTTCGCGGAGTTCGTACGCCTTGCCCCAGCCGATGCCGGGGAAGTTGATGTCGAGCATCAATCCACCGACGCGCTTATCGACCTTCGCTTTCCGCAATTGAGTCAGCAGGGAACTGAACGATTGCTGCTGCCCGATGCCGAGAGCCTTGCCGAGTTCGTCCTCGGGGACGTAGTCGGGAAGGGCTCCGGAGACGTTCAGTACGAGCACAGCGTTCTCAGGCACGCTCGGGCGGCCCATCGTGTCCGCGAGCAAAAACAGCCCGATCAGGCCGACAAGGAAAAGAGCGACTATGACACCCGCGACGATGAAAAAGATCTTTGTTCCTTTGGAAGTTGCCATTCGTTTAAGTATACGTGCGAAACCGCCGAAATTACTTGTGGATTATACGAATAATGGGACGGAAAGTTTTCGGTTAATGCACAAGCCCGCACGTTAGTGAGGG
>DAIOWA010000672.1:0-2057 GCA_036758705.1 Pyrinomonadaceae bacterium
CACAGGTGGTGGATTGTTGCCGCGCCCGCCTTCGACCGAGATCGGGTCGCAGGTAAAACTCGGATGCGTAATGACGATATTCTTTTTTCCCGGAGCAAGATTCACGATCCGCGAATCGCCGTTCTCGTCTGAAACCGCGAGCAGTTTGTCGTCGATCTTGACGTCGCTTCCAGGAGGCGCTCCCTTCACTGTGACTTCAAAGCTCGAATCGCGAAGAATGAAAAAGTAAACGATGCCCAGCACAGCTATGGCGAAGAAGAACATCGACATCAGCGCCGCTACGACCCAGACCCATCCGGGTATTCCGCCCTTCGATTTCTTTTCCTCAGCGTCCTGAGCGGCCTGCTCCGTCGGGGTCGGCGGAAGCTGTTGATATTTGGCTCGTTCTGATTCGGGAAGTTGGAAATAGGGTGTGGTTTTATCCGGCCCGCCACTACTCCAGTCGGATTGAGCAGAGCCAAAATCCGCCTGATTTACATTTACGTTCGCCTGCGTCGCTCCCCAATCGGCCGGTGGCGAAGACTGACCACCCGCGCCCGGATACATCGTCTTGCCGAAGTCCTGGCGGTTAACGTCGATCGGTTTGATGTTGATAGCCGTCTTGCCAAAATCGTCTGGCGGCCGTGCAGCGGGCGGAGGAGCCTGCGGGACATCGATACGATAGTTGGTCTTGGCCCAATCGGGCTCGCCGCCACCGTAACCGCCGCTGTTTCCGCCAGCAGGATTTCCGGGCAGATTGATATTGGGCGTCGTTTTTGTCCAATCGTCAGGCGGCGGGCTCGGTTTGTCTTTGAAATCGCTCACAGGTCTCGGTTGGTGGCGGCGGACGCGCCGCAAGTTTAGACTATTCAGCTAAGTCTATCATATGTTACGAGACGGAGTTCGAAGATTAGTTTGCCTTGACGTTTGGAGGCTCGCCCGTCTTTGTCCGGACCGCGATGCCCGTATCGGCTGTGAGGAAGACGCGCTTCGCATCGATCGCCGATGTATTTACCGGCTGATATGAAAGCAGATATCGATTTTTTCGGAGCTCTTCGCAGATAAATTTCGCTGCCGCTTGAGCTTCATCCAGCGGGAAAGCCTTTCCGCCGGTGCCTTCGGTAAGCTGAGTGACCACGGCCGGAGCTTTGGGTTGATCGCGGCGATATGCACCGCCGGAACGGTCAGGGACCTGGAGGAAGTAGACTGTAATGTTGGCGTCCTGCAGGTCACCAATGATCGTATCGAACTTCTTTTTGCTTCCCCGATCCAAACCGTCACCGATCACAACGACAGCCGTCTTGCGCGTGCCGGGCATCAGCGGAAGCAGCACTTCGTTCGACACCGAATCGAGCGCGTCAAAGAGATATGGATTACCTTTCTTTCGAAACGTCGCGAGCGAGGCTTCGATCTTTTTCGCGTCGTCGGTCCACTCCTGGATGATCTCGGCCTTTTCGTCGTAGGCGAGCACGAAAAGCTGGTCGCCCTCGAATATCTCGTAAGCAAATTCCATCGTTGCGGCCTTCATCTTTTCGATGTCGGTCGGCAGCGTCTGCGAATTATCGACAAGGATCACGATCCTCGAAGGCGACGGGTCGTAGCTGAAATTCTTGATCTTCTGTTCGATGCCGTTCTCGTAGAGGAACAGATTTTCAACCTTGATCTGATCTTTCTTTTCATCCGTCCGCCACGCGGTGACGGAGATGACCGTCCCGTCAGTATCCGTCCCGCGGGCGCTGTGGCGCGACTGGGCCGCGGCGGAGATCACCGACGTTCCCAGGATCAGCAATGCCAAAAGTCGCTTC
This sequence comes from Pyrinomonadaceae bacterium, assembly GCA_036758705.1. Taxonomy (GTDB): domain Bacteria; phylum Acidobacteriota; class Blastocatellia; order Pyrinomonadales; family Pyrinomonadaceae; genus OLB17. Next base: position 1,785 of record DAIOWA010000672.1, read on the forward strand.
ACTCTAGTCACTTTTCGGCTTTGATGCCGATTCCGACGCTGCGGTTGTTGCCGGTGCTGAAGAACTTTCGCCCCCCGAACTCTCAGACTTAGGTCCGCTTTTCTTCGCGTAGTCGGTTACGTACCAACCCTCGCCCTTAAACGCAAAACCCGAAAGCGACCACTGTTTCTCCAGCTCCCCTTCGCAATGTTCACAAACTTTCAACGGTTCTTCGGAAACAGATTGCCGTTTCTCAAAATGAGATCCGCACTTTTTACATCTGTATTCGTAAAT
>DAIOWA010000673.1:0-2054 GCA_036758705.1 Pyrinomonadaceae bacterium
AGCCGTGCGGTGAAAGTCTGCGGCAGCGATTCCTTCTGCCTAATTTGAACGACACCGAGTCCCGAAAAATCTCCGTAGACAGCAGAGAATGGGCCGTTGATTATCGAAACATCCTCAACCAATTCAGGCGATACCGATTTCAGAGCGCCGAGATATCCTTGGCCGTGGCCTTGCGTGCCCTGATTCTGCTGGATGTTGTCGACGACGATCTTGAGCCCACCGTTCACGCCGCCGTGGTCGAGGTTGAATCCGTAGCGGCGTATCTCCAGCGACTTGCCCCCACCCTCGTGCTGACCGGCGTTGATGCCCGCATTTAGCGTCTGTATGAGTTGATCGTCGCGCCCGAACAGTGTGTTCTTATAAAGAGCGTCGTTTCGAAACTCGATCTGCGGTGTGAGCGAATCATCGGTGATCGTGACGTTCTCGGATATCGGCGGGACCAGGTAGTTGATCTTTACTTGGATGCCGCTTGTCGCGTCTGCGGAGGAAAGGGAGAGTGTCACGGGAGAAATGTTCTTTCCGGTGAAAACGGCGGTCACGTCGCCCTCGGGGATCGCGATCGAAAAATGCCCCTCACTGTCCGACTTGCCGGAGATCGAGCCTGATGCCGTCCGAACCTCGATCTCGACGCCAGGAACGAGTTGAAATTGAGGTGTGACGACAGTCCCGTTCAGCCGGCGTTCGCCCTGGGCGACGGCGCCCATGACTAACAAAAACAAAAGAAAAAGTGCAAGTACAATCCGCAGATCCATAAATTCCCGACCCTCATGTCGAAGCTTTCGAGTTTAGCGCAGGTTCGGATTCAATTCCCACGTCCGAATTTGTTTGAAATTGATTCTGATATACACTTTTGGCGAGATCCTTTTTCCCGAAATCCCTATGCTATTTCTGACACAGTCGGCGGCCGTTTACGGCATCGACGCTCTCATTGTGGATGCAGAGGTCAACATCACGCCGACCAGCGGGGATGATGACAAAGGCTCGACGATCATCGTCGGCCTGCCCGATACAGCCGTGCGCGAATCGCGTGAACGCATCCGCGCGGCGATCTCGAACAGCGGTTACTTTTTCCCGATCCACAAGGTCACGATCAATCTGGCACCGGCCGACGTCAAGAAAGAAGGAGCAAGCTTTGACCTCCCGATCGCTCTCGGCATACTCGGTGCGAATGGCGATCTTGGCAACTTAGAAAGCCTGCCGGAAATGATGAGCACTGGCGAACTTTCGCTCGACGGCCGCGTGCGACCGGTTCGCGGAGCCCTCTCGATCGCTCTGACAGCGCGACAGAACGGCATCAGGCATCTGCTCGTGCCCGAAGAGAACGCGCGTGAGGCGGCCGTCGTGCAAGGCATTGACGTTTACGGCGTCCGTGACCTGCGAGGAGCAAGTCTGCTCGTGCAGGATCTCGCCACGGGCGGCAGCACCCGCATCCCGCCGACCCGCCTCGACCTGAACGAATTGAAGTCCAGCCCGAATCAATATCAACTCGACTTCTCCGAGGTCCGCGGACAGCAAACCGCGAAGCGAGCACTTGAGGTCGCGTCCGCGGGCGGCCACAACATCCTATTCATCGGCCCGCCGGGATCCGGCAAGACAATGCTCGCGAAACGCCTGCCGACGATCCTGCCGCCGCTCGAGTTCGAAGAGGCGCTTGAGATAACAAAGATCCATTCGGTCGCGGGGCTGACGGGCAAGTCGGGGTTGATCGCCGAGCGTCCGTTCAAATCGCCGCATCATACGGTCTCTCAAGCCGGGCTGATCGGCGGCGGATCGGTTCCGCGGCCGGGTGAAGTTTCGCTCGCGCATCTGGGGGTTTTGTTTCTGGATGAATTGCCCGAGTTTGACCGAAGCGTGCTCGAAGTGCTGCGACAACCGATGGAAGACAAGCAGGTCACGATCTCGCGAGCCGCTTCGTCGCTGACGTTCCCCGCATCGTTTACTTTGGTCGCGTCGATGAATCCGTGTCCGTGCGGATATTTTGGTTCGAGCCGCGAATGTAAATGCTCGCCGCAGATCATTCAGCGTTACGTCGGCAAGATCTCGGGACCGCTGAT
>DAIOWA010000674.1:0-2053 GCA_036758705.1 Pyrinomonadaceae bacterium
TCCGCAAGGGCGAGAGGATTGTCGTCCCAAAGCCGATACGGGTTTTCGTTCCCGCGTCAGGGCTCGTCAAAGCCGCATGGCAGGAAATGACCGAGAAACGCACCGAATGGGTCGTCACCGGCCGCGTGTTCGTTTTTGGCCGGTTTCGCCGCTACGGCCTCTACCACAAACGCGTCGTCCCGATCGATCTAAACCTCACCGTCAAGAATCGGCTCCATGGAAAGTAGCCGCTTATCTTTCGACCCCGAATGCTGTAAAATGGTGGATTGCACACTGATGCAGTAAACGAGGTCTTAAATCACCGTGAGCGAACAATCTACGAACATTTCCGCAACAATTTCAGAAAGTTTCGGCGCAAACGCAAGTTATGTTGAAGGGCTCCTTGCCCGCTATCAGGCCGATCCGAAGTCGGTCGACGATTCCTGGCAGGAATTCTTCGCCGGCCTCCTAAACGGCGGAACGGCTCCCCAGGCAGAAACACGACCGGTAGGAAGTGTGCCTGTTAGCCAACCAGCATCTCAGGCGGAAACACAACCTTCAGGGAGTGTGTCCAACGCGGCCGCGAAACCCGCAGACACCCCGCTTCCCGCTGACACCGAAGCCAAACCGCTCATCGGCGCCTCGAAAAAGATCGTCGAGAACATGGAGCAGAGTCTCACGGTTCCGACCGCGACGAGCGTGCGAACGATGCCCGTCAAGGTACTTGAAGAAAATCGCCGCATAATCAACGAATATCTCGCTCCGCAAGGCCGCGGCAAGGCCTCGTTCACTCACATCATTGCCTGGGCGATCGTTCAGGCCGCTAAAGCGTATCCGGCACTTAATAACGGCTATGGTGTAGTTGACGGGAAACCGTCACGGCTCGAACACGAAGGCATCAACCTCGGCATCGCCATCGATATCGAGAAGAAGGACGGATCCCGAAACCTGCTCGTCCCGAACATTAAAGGCTGCGAAAAAATGAACTTCGCGGAGTTCTTCGCCGCGTATAACGAGACAGTCAAAAAGGCTCGCGACGGCAAGCTTGAGATCTCCGATTTCCAGGGCACGACGATCTCGCTCACAAATCCGGGGACGATCGGAACAGTTTCGTCCAATCCGCGCTTGATGTCCGGCCAAAGCGCGATCATCGCAACGGGTGCGATCGAATACCCGGCCGAGTATCAGGCGATGACGCCCGCCGCACTTTCGCAGATCGGCATCAGCAAGATCATCACGCTCACGAGCACGTACGACCATCGCGTCATCCAAGGAGCAGAAAGCGGACTCTTCCTCGCGAAGATCCACGAATTCCTCGTCGGCCAGCACGGGTTTTATGACGAGATCTTCAAGGCTATCGACCTGAACTATCCGCCGCTCCGATGGGCTCAGGATTACAACCCGTCGCTGCTCGGCGGCGATCGGTTTACCGAGCAGGCCGAAAAGCAGGCAAACGTCCTCCAGCTCATCAACGCGTATCGCATCCGCGGCCATATGTTGGCGGATATCGACCCGCTGAATATGACGTCGCACCAGGCGTCCGAGCTTGACCTCGAATCGTTCGGCCTCACGATCTGGGACCTCGACCGCGAGTTCATCACCGGCGGCTTGCACGGTGAAAAGACCGCTACCCTTCGACGCATTCTGGAGATACTCCGTAAGGCGTATTGCGGTAAGGTCGGCATCGAATATCGCCACATTCAGAGCAAGGAAGAAAAGGAATGGATCCGCACCCGCATCCGTGAAAACTTTGTCGATACGCAGCCGCTCCAGGCAGATCTCCGCAAGGCCCTTCTTGAAAAGTTGATCGAAGCCGAGCAATTTGAGCAGTTTCTTCACAAGAAATATCTCGGGCAGAAGCGCTTCTCGCTCGAAGGCTGCGAAACCGTGATCCCGATGCTCAACGAACTTGTCGAGGGTGCCGGCGATCGCGGTGTAGACGAGATCTATATGGGAATGGCCCACCGCGGCCGTCTTAACGTACTTTCTAATATCGTCGGCGATGCGTCGTCGGGCGATATGGCCGAGCGCATCTTTACGGTATTCGAAGGTACGTCGCATCCGTCATTCCCGG
>DAIOWA010000675.1:0-2048 GCA_036758705.1 Pyrinomonadaceae bacterium
GTGCGCACCGAACCGGTAAATGGCAAGCATTCCAAGCGTGAACAAGATCCGGGTGCGAAGCTCCGGGATCTTGAACATGTTCTGGACTGCGTTTAAAAACTTCTCCATATGATTTAAGTTCAGAGTGCAAGCTTTAGCTTGTTCTACGTTGCCACGAAAAGCCTATCAGCAGCAACCGGACAAGCTGAAGCTTGCACTCTAAACACTAAGCCGCAGCTTCAGCAACTTTAACGATCTCCGTCGCAGTTCCGCCTGCCTTTTCGATCTTGTCCTTAGCGGTCTTCGTGAAACGATGTGCAGAGATCTTGAGGCCCTTGGTAACGTCGCCGTTGCCGAGGATCACGAGGTCGTGTTTCGCCTTCTTGATCAGGCCGCGCTCGTGCAGGATCTCCGGCGTCACTTCGTCGCCGGCGGCGAAGTTCGCTTCGATCTTGGCTAGGCTGATCTCGATCCACTGCTTCTTGAAGATATTTGTAAAACCGCGCTTAGGAAGGCGACGCTGCAGCGGCATCTGTCCGCCTTCGAATCCTGCCTTGCTCGAGTAGCCCGATCGTGATTTCTGGCCTTTGTGGCCGCGTCCCGAGGTCTTGCCAAGCCCCGATCCGGGACCGCGACCGACGCGCTTTTTCTTATGTGTCGAACCGGGAGCCGGCTTCAGATTATTTAATGAAAGTGCCATATCCTTAATGGTGGTTGATCGTCGATGGTCGATCGCAGCAACGATAGGCAGCGACCCGTCATCAACGATCAACGATCAAATCAACTATTCAACGATCCGAAGAAGATGCGGAACCTTCGCGACGATGCCTCGCATCGAAGGCGTATCCTCCCGCGTGACCTTCTGGTTGAGCTTCGTAATGCCGAGACTCGATACGATCAGTTTCTGTTTCTTTGCGTAGCCGATCGAGCTGCGATAATACTGGATCGTTATCGTCCCGCCTGCGTTTTCTTCTTTCTTTGCCATCTCTTTATTTTCGATTTGCGAATGTCGATTTGCGATCTCTCCGATCACGCAATTTACGAACGATCGCAAATCGCAAATCTAAAATCGCAAATTAAACCAATTCCTCTACCTGCTTGCCGCGAAGGCGAGCAACTTCGAGCGGATCCTTCATACGGGTCAGGCCGTTGAAGGTCGCGCGAACCACGTTGTGGTTGTTGCTCGAACCTAGGATCTTCGTGCGAACGTTGTGAACGCCGAGAGCCTGGAGTACGAGACGAACAGCCCCGCCGGCGATTACGCCCGTTCCTTCAGCCGCCGGCTTCAGCAGTACGCGGCCCGCTCCATATTCACCGATCAGCTCGTGCGGCAGAGTCCCGTCGATAAGCGGAACTTTGATCAGGCTGTTCTTCGCAGCTTCGACCGCCTTCTTGATCGCGTTCGGAACTTCCTTCGCCTTGCCCGTGCCGAATCCAACGTGGCCCGCCTCATCGCCGACAACGACAAGAGCTGCGAACGACATATTCTTACCGCCCTTCACAACCTTCGTTACGCGGTTGATCGAGATAAGCTGGTCCTTCAGAAGGAGTCCGTTCGGAGAAATTCTCTGTTTAGCTTTCATTACTGTTATCTTCCGTCGCTGCTCCGTTCGAAGCCGCCTCGTTCTTATTCAAACCTGCCGCACGTGAAGCATCGATCAACGCCTTTACACGTCCGTGATAAACGTATCCGCCGCGGTCGAACACAACCGTCGAGATTCCCGCTGCGATCGCACGCTCGGCGATAGCCTTGCCGATTCGCTGTGCTGCTTCGATATTTCCACCGGTCGAACCTGCAAGCGCTTTCTCGGTCGTCGACGCGGTCGCGAGAGTCTTGCCCTGCTCGTCATCGATCACCTGAGCATAGATGTGGTTCAGGCTGCGGTAGACCGCAAGCCGCGGCCTCGTCGTGGTTCCGCTGACTTTCTTGCGGATCCGGCCGTGGACCGCACGGCGAATGTTTGCTTTGGTATTCTGTGCCATAACTTAATCGGAACGCGGACGCCATCGTCCGCGAGTGACTGGGCGGACGATGGCGTCCGCGTTCCGCTATTTCCCTGTCTTACCAG
>DAIOWA010000676.1:0-2045 GCA_036758705.1 Pyrinomonadaceae bacterium
AACCCTGTTGATAATTGGTCTCCCGAAAGAAATTGAAAATTACGATTTTGCTGAAAACGGTCTTCGAAACAAAATACTCTTTACGCAGGGCGTTCCATCAGCAATACCATTGTCCAGGTTGATTGAAATATAGGGCGGATGTTTCCGCCGGATTCGCTATATCGGTATTAGCCCCAAGTCAGGATTTCGCACGATCGATGGAGGAGTATAAATGACCCGACCTATACATAGACGCCCAAGCGTCCTGCTTCTTTTGGTTCTGCTCGTCACTTCGGTGATCACTCTAAACACGTTCGCTCAGACGGGTACTTCGTCCGTCGCGGGAACCGTGACCGATGCCCAGGGGAAAGTCGTCTCCGGTGCGACCGTTACGTTGACGAACCCCGCAAAGAATTTCAGCCGCACCCAAACGACTAACGAAAGCGGCGCATACTCGTTCAACAGCATTCCGCCGGACACTTACGTAATAGAAGTAACGGCAACCGGATTCAAAAAGACCGTCGTCAACGAAGTCCAGGCCCTAGTCGCCAAACCGACCGACGCGAATATTCAGCTTGAGGTGGGAGCCGTAACCGAGGCGGTAACGGTAACATCGGGCGGAGTTGAGTCTTTGGTGAATACCCAGGATGCAAGTTTGGGAAATAATTTTGAGAGCCGTCAGATCACACAGCTGCCGCTCGAAGCGAGAAACATCAACTCCTTGCTGACGCTTCAAACCGCAACAACCCGCGAAGGTTATGTATCGGGAAGCCGCAGTGACCAGTCGAACGTGACCCTCGATGGTGTAGACATCAACGAAGCCCAAACCAATCAGGTGGGAACCGCTCGCGGTGGAGCAAGCGCCGACTCGATGCAGGCATTCAGCGAACAGCCCGACACGGGAACGGTCCTCCGTCTTAACGGCGAGGCGATCGAAGAGTTCCGCGTCACTACAACAAATCCGAATGCCGCAATGGGCCGATCATCGGGAGCCCAGATCACTCTTTTATCAAAGAGCGGAAGTAACCAGTGGCGCGGTTCGGCCTTTATTTACAATCGAGACACCGCTTTTACCGCGAACGACTGGTTCGGTAACGCGGACGGCCTTTACGGTTCCGACGATCAGGCGGTTATTGATGGTTTCGCAGCGGCCGGAGACGAGGTTTCTCCCCGTCCGAAATTGAAGAGAAATGTTTTTGGTGGAGCCTTTGGCGGTCCCGTTGTAAAAGACCGATTCTTTTTCTTTTATAGTTACGAAGGACGCCGCGATCAAAGTGAGGCAACGGGGACTGCCAGGGTGCCGCTTGCAAGCCTCGGCCGTGGCGAGATCCGCTATCCGAATGTTGATGGTGGAATTACGACTTTGACCGCTGCCGATATGCTATCGCTTTTCCCGGAACTCGGCGGCATCAACCCGTTTGTTCCTCAGGTTTTAGCCGAGGCTGCCTCAAAGTATCCGGCGAATACCAGCGCGATCGGTGATGGTTACAATACCGGGGGCTATCGGTTCAACGCCCCCGTGCCGGTAGGACTCAATCTTCATATTGGCCGTTTCGACTATAATCTGAACGATCATCATTTACTGACAGCTCGCGTTCAGATCCAGCACGATAATTTCGGCGGAACGCGGTTATTTCCGGATACTCCGTCGCAGGACACCTGGTCTCATCCCTGGGGGATCTCGCTCGGTCATACCTGGACCGTCACTGATAGCATCGTTAACAATTTCCGCTACGGGAAAACGCGGGCAGGTTTTACGCGTCAGGGAGATGCCGCAAAGAACGAGATCTATTTCAGGAACATCTATTTTCCGGTACTTGACTCTCGAACCCTTGCGAGGGAAACGCCTGTTCAGAATTTTACGGATGACGTCTCGTGGGTAAAGGGTAACCATACATTTCAGTTCGGTACGAACATTCGCACGATCCGAAATCGCCGGACCAGTTACACGACGGCCTTTGATACGGCCTATACAAATGGAACCGGATGGGACGCCAGTGGAAGTCCGATCGTGGATCGGATCGACGAGTTTTCCCGCTCCCAGAAGGATGTCGCCCGCTACATCG
>DAIOWA010000677.1:0-2044 GCA_036758705.1 Pyrinomonadaceae bacterium
GGCGAAAAGGGATTCGATGTTATGTTGAAATGACATTAAAGTTGAGTGTTACGCCCTTACTAACGTGCGGGCTTCTGCATTCTATCCGTGGGCTTTGACCGCCTTTGCCAGCAGGCCGATTCCGCCAGCGAAAAGAACGAGCATCACGATCGTGTTGAAGAGGCTCGTCGGCTGAAAGTAGATCTGAAGGTTCATGATGATGCCGGCGAGGATGATCACCGAACCGGCGAACACAAGCAGCCATCCGATGATCGACCTGCCGTTGAAGAACACGATTCCGATCCCGAATATTAACGGGACGAGCGATAGGCCGAACGTGTTGTAGCCGCCCCAATTCCAGAATCCGCTCGTGACGGTAACACGGCTGATCAGCATATAACCGCCCGCAACCGCCATCGCAAGGCCGATCAGAAATTCCCAAAGTCCGCCCGGCGTGCCGCCGACATTCTTCAGATCGTCAATTTCCATAGCTGCCCTATTCTAAACTGAATACGACTACTTTCGGAATAAGTGATAAGTGAGAAGTTTTAAGTCAGCCCAACAGCCCTCATCGCCGCTTTCAGTATCACTCGCGTCTCTGACGTTACAGGTACGAGCGGGAGACGAAGATTTTCCTCTAGCAGGCCCATCTCTTTCATCACGAATTTGCACGGAGCCGGTGACGATTCGATGAAGTTTGCGTCCATCATCGGCAGGATCTGGTAATGGAGCTTGCGTGCCGCAGTGTGTGCCCCGTCGAGGGCTTTCTCGACCATACGGGATGTCTCCTTCGGCATTTCGTTGGCGATGACAGATACTAGCCCGTCGGCACCGAGCGATACGAGCGGAAGGGTCGAGGCGTCGTCACCGGAGAATACTTTGAAATTCTTGGGCCGGTTCGCGAGGATCTGCATCACCTGCGAATATTCGCCGGAGGCTTCCTTGGTCGCCACGATGTTCTCGTGAGCCGCGGCAAGTTTTAGCGTGGTCGCGGCGGAGATATTCGACGCGGTTCGCGAGGGAACATTGTAGAGCATGATCGGGAAACCTTTCACGCTTTTCCCGATCTCGCTGAAATGAGCGAACAACCCTTCCTGCGTAGGTTTGTTGTAATACGGAGCGACGAGCAACGCGGCGTCCGCCCCTGCTTCGCGAGCCTTGCGGGTGAAGTCGATGGTTGCGGCAGTATTGTTGCTGCCTGTTCCCGCGATTACCTTTGCCTTCGTTCCCTTGGCGGCGAGTACCGTCAGCCGGATGACGTGAAGCCGCTCGTCTTCGCTCATCGTCACACTCTCGCCCGTCGTCCCGCACGGCACTAGCAGATTCACGCCGCCCTTTATCTGCCGCGCAACAAGCCCCGTAAAGCAATCGTCATCGATCGAACCGTCCTTCCGAAACGGCGTCACCAAAGCCGTCGCACACCCGCGCATCCAATCAACTCTGCTGGTCATAACTCAAGAAACGTCAGTATATTCTTATCAGCGGATAACTTACAAAAATACCTTGCGAGATTTTATAGTTGCCATAAGGATTCCTGTCAGTGCCGCAAATCTCTGCATAGGTTAACGTCAGTAAATAGCTACGTAAACATTCAGATCCTGGGGAGAAGTAAGATGAGAGTTATTCAGTTGGCATTTTGCTTGTTGATCTTGACTTTTGCGCAGGACGCTTTTTCGCAAAAGGGTAAGATCGTAAGCCGCGTCTGCGGCGATCCGTCAGCCGCCTGCGCGAAACGAGCGACGTTCAAGAACGAAGACATTCCGTTCAGCTTTAATGAGAATGCTGTGGTTGCCGAAACTGCGGAGTTCTACGCAGTGATCTTGAAGAGCTCGAAGACGAACCACGACGCGGGCGAATGCAGTGAGGCGCCGAAGGATTTTGATCTGGATAATTACCAGCCCTACTTTCTAAGGAATAAGGTATTCATCGCCCGCGGCTGTTACGATATCGAGTACAACTTTTACAAGAACGTCAATCAAGACGTGATCGCTCTCGCCGTATTCGCGGGACACACAAAAGCAGAAGCCGACGCCTTTCTAAAAAAGGTAAAGGTGATCCAATACCT
>DAIOWA010000678.1:0-2036 GCA_036758705.1 Pyrinomonadaceae bacterium
GGAAGTGATCAGGTTGGTTGCGTCTGGATAGCGATCAGATCCGGTTCGACAAATTCGGCCCGGGCCCGATCCGAGAAAAGAAGCTCGCGACTGTAAAAATTAAGCGGATGGTCTTTGTCGTAAAGTTCGCAAAGACCATTCGCCTTTTCAACGAACGACAAGTCTTCGTTCATCAACATATATGCGTAGGCTGTACGCATCCAGAAAATGGTGATCGTTTCGTGATACGGCATTTCTTTTTCTAGGTCCACGCCGAATGCCCGTAGCAAGTTGAGAATCCCCGCACGCATCTTGGTTGTGGCTCCGTCGAGCGTGTCGTTCCTTAAATAGCAGAGAGCGACCACTAAATGCTCAGCGTGTTTCCAATCGTCGCGGGCGATGGTGCCGGATTCGAAGGACGCAAGCAGGCTGTATATTTCGTCTTCGTTTTTATATTTGCGTAACATAGTTTCTCTTTGCGAACTGAAGTTCGCGTTCCAAACTCGCCCTTGCTAATTACTAATGGGAAGGGCAAAGTGTGCGATGATGCGGTCCGCTGCCTCATTAAGAGTGATTTTCGTAGTATCGATCACGAGCGACTCGCCGCCGGGATACGCTGAACGCAGATCGTATTTGCTTAGTGAACGATCGATGGCATCCGGATCGGTCAGCTTGCCGATCGTTACCCGCGAATCGTTCCCGATCCGAGCTTTTAGCTCATCTGAATCACATCTCAGCAAAACGAGGTGAACCTCGCCGCCGTTGTCTTCGGCGCTCGCGATGAGCTTCGCAAAGTGTTCGTCATCGTCGCCGGCCGCATATACGAACGTATGGATCAGGTCAACATCTTCGCGGGCAGCCTCGGCGATCATCGCGAAACGTATCGTCTCGATCATCTGCAGAAACGGCGGCGTGCCGAAGTCGAAAACCGGCTTTACGCAGTCGATACTGACGTGATTGTGAAAGAGCTTGAACCCGGTTCGCCTTGCGACCTCGGTCGCTATCGTCAACTTGCCGGCCGCCGGTGCTCCGTAAATGATCAGTAGTTTCATCGTGTCACCTCACTCAAAATGACAACCGAATAGCCGTAAGAGGTCGCGATCATAGTGCGACGCAAAAGATCCAGTAAATAGGACAAAATTATCGGGGAATTAAGATCCGTCCGGTTCGACGCGGAAGATCAACGGTTAGAACATTGTCCGGAGCGTCCCCGGTATCGCCTGACAGATGGTCGTGATAAGTTGCGAAAGGGAAGTTCTCGATCTGATAGTTTTCCAAGTTTTCATCCGACAGATTCAGAACCACCGCGATCGCATTACCTTGGTCGTCATATCGTTGAAAGCAAAGCACTCCGAGTTCACCCGATTCGTGAAAGAACTCTATTTCCGGGGACGCGAATACCGGATGCGATGTCCGCAATCCGATCAGAGCTTTGTAGTACGCCAGCAGGTCCTGATTCGATTCGTGTTCGAGCAGCGTCCAGTCGATCTTGTTGCTGTCTTCGGACATCGGCCGATGCTCGCCAAATTCTCCGCCCATCCAGATCATCGGGACGCCGACAGCGGTCATCAAAATAAGAGCTCCGAGCTTCGAACGAGTGTAAAGCTCGTCATCCAGGATCCCTTTCTCGCCAAGCTTGCGGAAGAGGCGATTCTGGTCGTGATTTGCGAGATAGTTCGTCGTACTTGTGGTTCCCGCAAAGCCGAGACGTCGCGGGTCGATCACGATCTTCATCTTTTCAACATCCGGAGACTCGCCGCCGAGATATTCGATCATCGCGTACATAAAGCTGTCGTTCCAACAGCTCTCGACCGGCCCCGCGGGTTCGGTGACTTCGGGTGACGGCGGGATGTATTCGGCAACCGTGAAGAACGGTTTCATCGCCGCCATCTTTCGCCCGTGCGATACAAATTCCCGAAGTGCGTCAAAGTTATTGATCTGCCGTGCCGCGTCAAAGCGGATGCCGTCGATGCGGTATTCGTAGATCCAGAAGCGGATCGAATCCAGGATAAATTCTCTCGCCGGGCATATCCCGAGTTTCTCGTCGAAGCGTTCGT
>DAIOWA010000679.1:0-2034 GCA_036758705.1 Pyrinomonadaceae bacterium
ACGTGATCGGCCAATTTCCCGAGCGCGTTCAGGTCCGTAGTGTTGTATAACGCGAGTCCCTCGTCAAAGGTCAGCCGCTCGCCGTCTTCAACTTTGAAGGCGATCTCTCGCAGGTTTGGATCAAAAGAAAACTGCATAACTCTATGCTACGATTTTAGCAGAAAGCACGATATGAGCAGCAAAGATACCGCCATTAAGCTATTCGAGCAACGTCAGATACGAACGCACTGGGACGATGAGCAGGAGAAATGGTTCTTCTCGATCGTCGATGTGATCGGGGTTTTGACCGATCAACCAAACCACCAGGGCGCGAGGAACTATTGGAAAGTTCTGAAAAACAGGCTCGCGAAGGAAGGAAATGAGTCGGTTACAAATTGTAACCAACTGAAGATGCAGGCGGCAGACGGTAAATTCTACAGCACGGACGTCGCCGATACCGAGCAGCTTTTTCGGCTTATACAGTCGGTTCCGTCAAAAAAGGCCGAGCCGTTCAAGCTGTGGCTGGCCAGGGTAGGCCGCGAGCGGATCGACGAGATCGAAGACCCGGAGATCGGTATCGAGCGGCTGATGGAGACCTATCTTCGGAAAGGCTACAGCAAGGAATGGATCAATCAGCGGATAAAGAGCATTGAGGTTCGAAAGGAGTTGACGGACGAATGGGATGAGCGCGGGGTTAAAAAGGGACAAGAATACGCGATCCTGACCGATGAAATTACCAAAGCGTGGAGCGGATTTTCGGTTAAGGATTACAAGAGATTCAAAGACCTGAAGAAGGAGAATCTCCGCGACAACATGACCAATCTCGAACTCGTGCTCAATATGCTCGCCCAGGCAACCACGACTGAGATCAGTCGAGAGAAGTAGCCGAAGTCGTTTGTTGAAAATCAGACCGTGGCCCGACAAGGCGGGACCATCGCCGGTAATACGCGCCGGGAAATTGAAGAAAAGACCGGCAAGTGGGTGGTTTCTAAGCTATCAGCGAAGAAGCTGCTGAAGAAGTAGGCGTATCGTCCGGATATGCTACGATTCTTACCAAAATCAAGGAAAAGCTTGGAAACAGCTTTCAGTTATGAAATTTGGACAAGTCCCTAATCCCGAAGAACTTGATCTCACGATCCAGGCGGACGATAAGGCGAATAAGGAAATCTTCGCTACAGAGAAAGCGGGCGAGATGGAAGTTTATGTCGGGTGTGCGAAGTGGAATAAGACCGATCTAAAGGGTTTTTATCCGAAGGGCGTGAAGGATGAGCTGACGTACTACTCGACGCAATTCAACTGCATCGAGCTGAACGCGACGTTCTATCGGCTCTTTCCTCCGACGACATTCGAAAAATGGCGTGAGGTAACGCCCGCCGGGTTCAAATTTTTTCCGAAGCTTGAGCAGTCGATCTCGCACTTTCGACGGCTTAAGGAAGTTGAGGAGATCGTCGATCATAACGTCACGAATTACTCTAATCTAAAGGAAAAACTCGGGATGCCGTTCCTGCAGATGCACAACAATTTCGGGCCAAAGGATTTCGAACGTGTGGAGGCGTTTGCGAAGAACTGGAAGCAGTATAAGATGCCGCTCGCGATGGAGTTTCGTCATACGGATTGGTACAACGACGCGGACATCTCGAAAAAGCTCTACTCACTACTTGAGAAGAATAAGATCACGAATGTACTGGTTGACACTGCAGGCCGACGCGATCTGATGCATATGCGGATGACGACTCCGACGCCGTTCATTCGATGGGTCGGGGCGAACGTGCCTGAGTCGGATCGAGAACGGTTGGACGAGTGGGTCACACGGTTAGCGAAATGGAAGAAACAAGGAATGCGAAAGTTGTATTTCTTTGTTCACCAAAACGCCGAAAAGGAATCGCCTGCACTTGCGGCGTATTTTATCGAGCGATTGAACAATGAACTCGGAACGGAGCTTCAGGTTCCCAAGACCCTGGACTCGAAGATCTAACTTTATGATTGAGTGGCTATTTTGCTATTTATCGCTTCGGCAATATGGCCAGCGGATACAATTCCTTCTTTAAATTCGAT
>DAIOWA010000680.1:0-2029 GCA_036758705.1 Pyrinomonadaceae bacterium
GCGAGCCTTGGCGCTCAGGGAATTCGCCGGACTTCGATTTGATGATGAACCTCTCGATCCGTTTGCTCTGGCAAAATACGCAAAGCTTATGATCCCGTCGTTTGAAGAGATCGAGGGGCTAAGCGAAACCACAAGGAAACAACTTCTTGAGATCGGAAAAGACGATTGGTCAGGCGGGGCCGCATCGATCAAACTTCCAAACGGATGGCGGCTCATAATTCTCAATCCAAACCACGGGAAAAACAGGCACAATGCTACACTGATGGAAGAAGTGAGCCACGTTTTTCTCGGTCACAAGCCCAGCAGATTGGCGATCGAGAGCAAAAACAAGGAAGGCAAAACGATCGCCCGCGACTATCGTCAGGAGATCGAAGAAGAAGCATACGGAACCGGAGCCGCGGCCTTGCTTCCATACACGGCTATCAAGCGAATGGCTGAAGACGGGATGACGGTGGCTCAGATCGCAAGGCATTTTAACGTAAGCCGTGCTCTGGTTGAGTTTCGACTCAAGATCTCCCGGCTGTGGGACTCATATAAAGAGCACGTATTGCAGCAGCCCGCATTGCAGAAGCCCGCATTGCAGAAGCCCGCGCGTTAGCAAGGGCTTAACGCCCAACTCTAATGTGAGAGCTTCAAGGTTGGCGGACCGAAGTCCGCGTTCCATCGATGAACGACACAGGAAACAAACCTTCGCGGCCAGATCGGGCTTTGTCCACCGAAGATAAGCTGCGCCTTCTTCTGGAAATCACCAATACGATCAGTCGTTCGCTCGATCTGGACGAGGTGCTCAATCTTGTGATGGACACCCTCGGATCGCTCCTTCCGTATGATGCGGCCGGGATATATCTGATCGAGGTGGGTGCGGACGCGAAGGATCCGTACATATTCAAGTCCAAAGTCATCCGCGGTTACGATATCAGCTTTCGACTTGTCGAGCCGCGATTGCGGATGGGCGAGGGATTTTTAGGGACGGTGGCACAGAGCGGCAAGCCTATCATTTCCGAAGATGTCTCCCTCGATTCGCGATACTTCGAAGCCCGCAAACGGACTCGTTCCGAAATGATCGCGCCGATCATTTCAAATGAACGGGTCATCGGCGTTTTCGATCTCGAAAGCGACCATTTGGCGGAGTACGACGAGGACGACCTTGCTGTTCTTAATCTCCTCGCGTCACACGTCGCGATCATCATCGAAAAGGTCCAACTGCATGAGCAGATGGTCGAGAAGAAACGTATCGAGGCACAGCTTGAGATCGCTCGACAGGTGCAGCTTGAACTATTGCCCGACCGCGATCCCCAACTGAAGGGCTTCGACATCAGCGCATACGTATTTCCGACCGAGGAAGTGTCTGGCGACTACTACGATTGGGTAAAGATCTTTGACGACCAGATCGGCATTGTGGTCGCGGATGCGGTTGGCAAGGGGATTCCGGCGGCCCTGTTGATGTCGTTTCTCAGAGCATCGCTTCGAGCGAGTGTGCAGGTTGGCTACGCTCCTCACATAGCAATGTCGAAGGTGAATAATCTCCTTTGGGACTCGGTCGAGGATCATCAATTCATCACCGCCATCTACGGGATCCTTGACGAGACGAATCGGACACTCGTCTTCTCGAACGCGGGCCATAATCCACCGCTCCTGATGTCTGCCGATGGGAAGCATCGGTATGTCGAATATGGCGATACGCCGCTGGGAATGTTCTACGACGCGCGTTACCACCAGCACTTCATTCTCTTCGAGCCCGGCCAGACGATGGTCATCTACACCGACGGCATCACCGAAGCCACCAACGAATCTGGCGAAGAATACGGCACCGACCGCCTCGCCAAGATCGTCCACGCCGGCCTAGATCTGCCCGCCAAAAAAATGATCGACCACATCCGCAAAGACGTAGCCGACTTCACCGGCCGCAAATTCCTAGACGACGACGGCACCCTCTTCATCGTCAAATCTCTCTAATGGAACGCGGACGCTCCCGTCCGCCAACGCCGCCCCGCGGCGTCACATGCCCATACCGCCCGTGTCAGGCGCC
>DAIOWA010000681.1:0-2013 GCA_036758705.1 Pyrinomonadaceae bacterium
TCTAAACCGGCGATAAACTTCGAAAACATCTCCTGGGGCAATCGATGGGTTTCTCATATCCAAACCTTCCGGCGGCTTCATCCGCCTTCGCCGTTCCTTGCCAAGAAAAGCCGGTAACGGCTCGACGGCAGAGAAGAATGCAACTGTGAGGTTACTAGCTATTACATCCTTATCTTGCTCATCCATAAGTTAGTCGTCTCCGTATGCTGCCTGATTCATAAGTTCTGCAAATTTCGTCCAGGTCAGCGATTTGCCCCAATATTGCTTCCGCCCTTTTTTCCAATTGATCGATCCTTGACCAATAGAAAGCGTACCGAGCTTCTCGCCGTCTGCGAATACTTCGAACTCCATCGAACTTCCCGCTCGTGTGAGATCGAGAATTTGGACCTGTGCCTTCACACTATGTTTCTTTTGTCGCGTTGGTGTCTTCATAACTAGAAGTGATTCTTCATGGACCGATCATGGAGCTTAGCGTGCTGAGTCGATTGTCGGATTCATAATCCAGCCTTTCTCCAATCCAAATGCTTTATTTGCCAGGGCAAAAGGGCTAAATGTTGAATATACAGTGGTTTAACCAAGATTGTCTTTCTCCAATCTGGCAGATTTCTTTCTCCAATTCCTAACCTTCTTTCTCCAACAATTCCCACTTAGGCTCCCCTCTCGTTCCCTTGTTCACGATCTTGCCTTTCCTCCGCAGAGAACGCAAAAGATTGCCGATCGTACGGTCCTTTTCGTCATTGTTCAATCCGCGCAACTCGTCCCAAAGCAAGTCATTGATATTTCGTCTGGATGCGGAACCAAACTTCTCGAGATATTCCAAAATCAATCTTGAATAAAAGTCACCGCGAGTGCGAGTTCTTATATAGTCACCTTGTGTGTCAGTCGCTACAGCAACCGCCGCAGAAACCTGTAGGTTTGGTTTACGCCCTTCGATGAGATGGTCCTTCCGCAATAGCCTGACCGTTCTGTCGTCAACTGGCAACCTTTTCTGAATTCGATCCAGAGCGACAATATCCTCAAACGGAAGATCGGTCTTTTGGATGAGCAGCCGGGTATATGCCGGATCAACGATCTTACCGTGAATCGTCAGGCGGACGACATTAGGCTGACTCAGGTCAAAATCGGGCATTGGGAAGTAGCGTTTTGCCTGTCCGCGATACATTTCGTGAATACCGTAGCCCATCGTGTCGATCATATTGAGCTCGGTCATTGCCTGCGTAAGAAACGGATTCCTATAACGACGAGGCGTCTTTTGTCCGGCGACGTAGTCGTCGGGTGAACCCTCAAAAAAGCTCCCTTCATTCTCGAAAACAAGCCTGTCAACAGTTTCCGTCACGAGAATTCGAGCATTTCGACGATAGTCCTGATGAGCGATGCAGTTGTGAAGTGCCTCTAGGACTATCTTCTGATCGTATTTAGCAAGCTCAAGTAGAAACAGCTCATCAGCAGGCAAAATTCTGATTTGAATGTTTCGGATCCTTCGAAACAGCTCCGTCGTATTTAGGAAGAACGGTGGGCTAAAGTGTTCGTAAGCGTTTTCCTGTCCAACGAGTTTCCAAGTTAGTTGCGCCGGGTTCGGCGAAACAAGAACGGCGGATTCCGGTTTGCCGAGAAGTAAAATCGCAGCACGAGTTATCTGTCCGTGCTGCGTCAACTTTGCTCGGTCAAGGAAAGCAACATCAGACCACTCTGAGATCTCGTTGGGATTGAAGCGATTGGCATACTTCTGCGCGAATGCATCGCGAGCACGTCTCAAGGACGTTTCGTCGAGATCAGCTATCGAAGCATCGCTAACGATTTGAGCTGTCCAATCAGTAGTCGCAGTTTGAGCACGGATCTCGTCCTGTTTATCAAGCCCAAGCGAGGCGAGACTTTCCCCGTTCCGAGAGTGATAGTGGCCCTGCCATGAAATCGGTATTCCAAGTGGTGCTGCCGGGATCTCAAACAATATCACGCGTCCTTCCGGAGTATTCAACTCGTGTATCTCGCGGAAGGTAATACTGGGCTCTATAC
>DAIOWA010000682.1:0-2007 GCA_036758705.1 Pyrinomonadaceae bacterium
GAAACTCCTCCCGACTGTCCGCCGGGAACTGAAGTCGCCATTCGCCGAGATCAAGGACGGTTTCGTATACGTTGCGACAACGCCGCCGATCAGAGCATTGCTTCTTTTGCTCGGTCTTGTGAGCCTTGCCGGAACGCCATACGCCGTCCTGATGCCGGTTTTTGCAAGCGAATATCTCGGCGGTGATTCGGGAACGCTTGGATTTCTGATGGGCTGCAGCGGCATCGGAGCCCTGACTGCGGCACTGGCCCTCGCATCGCGAAAGCACGTCTTCGGCCTCGGCAAATGGGTTGCCGCTGCCTGTGCGGGACTGGGTACGTTTCTTATCCTGTTTTCGTTTTCTCGGAATGTTTTTATGTCGGCCATCCTCCTTATCCCCGTCGGCTTCTCGATGATGACCGAGATGGCCGCATCAAACACTCTCGTCCAGGCGATGGTGCCCGACGAACTCCGCGGCCGCGTGATGAGCGTCTACTCGATGATGTTCATGGGTTTGGCTCCGCTCGGGTCGCTGCTTGCCGGAACTATTGCCGGTATTATCGGCCCTGCGCAGACGGTCGTGATGGGCGGGGCCGTTTGTATTCTTGGAGCGATTGTCTTCGCCCTCCATTTACCTAAGATTGGCCTTCAGGGTCGCGAAATGATCGTCGCGATGCAGATGTCCAGCGGCGAACCTGCCTCAAAAGCGATCGCACAGGTGCCGAAATGAGGCGTGCTATAATGAACCAGTATCGAATTTAGTCAACGCGTTTTCCCTGAAACCAATCTAAGAAACAGCATATGAACGAATACGCAACATCTTTCGGAAATTCGGCGGCTGATGCTCTCCCCGCAGACCGGGCAAAGTTCATCCGCAAAACCTATCTCCTGCTCGCGGCGGCGATATTAGCATTTGTCGTGATCGAATTTGCGATCTTTGCTACTGGTTACGCTGACGATATCGCGGTGACGTTTCTCGGCTCACAGTATTCCTGGCTGATCGTGTTGGGAGCATTCATGGGCGTGTCGTTTCTCGCGAATTGGTGGGCGAGTTCGACGTCGTCTTCTGCGGTCCAGTATCTGGGCCTTGGTCTCTATGTGGTTGCCGAGGCGGTCATCTTCGTCCCGTTGATCTTTATTGCAGCGGTTTATTCAGACGCGAGCGTGATCCCGAAAGCGGGCATTGTGACGCTCGGGCTCTTCCTCGGCATCACGGCTACTGTGTTCCTGACGAGAACTGACTTCAGTTTCCTTGGGCCAATTGTCGCCATTGGCGGTTTCGCCGCACTAGGCTTCATCGCCGCGAGCATTCTATTCGGATTCTCACTTGGAAGTATTTTTGCATTTGTGATGGTAGCGTTTGCAGGCACGGCGATCTTGTACAACACCTCAAAGGTCCTGCATAACTACAACACGAATCAGCACGTGGCTGCTGCCCTGACGCTATTCGCCGGGATCGCCCTGCTGTTCTGGTACATCCTGTCGATCTTTAGTTCGCGGGATTAGCCACGCGAAAACTAGCTTGTTAAGGGCTCGGGAGCGATTCCCGGGCCTCTACGGACTCGGGAACGGTTCGATATGGGCAATGGATCCTAACGGCGGAAAGCACATTCTCCGCGACTATTACCACATCTTCGGATCATTGCAGAATCCGGTAATTCTCGGTTATCAAGAGTAGGTCTGGAGTTTTGAATGAGGGCGTGATATACATTTCGGAAGCCCCAATCCTGACCTCCGGAGGCCAGTCTAATGAAACGACTCATTTCTATAGGCATTCTGACACTGCTGCTAACTGCGGCTTCGCTTGCCCAGTCTACTCCAACACCGCCGGCCATCACCTTGAAGGTCGGAGATACGGCGCCCGATTTTACGTTGTCTGATACGGCGGGAAAACGGGTAACGCTCAGCGAATTTCGCGGTAAGAACAATGTGGTCCTTGCTTTCTACGTCTTCGCCTTCACCGGCGGCTGAACGAAGGAACTTCAGGCGTATCAGGCTGATATCGCCAAATTCGAGGCCGCAAATACA
>DAIOWA010000683.1:0-2001 GCA_036758705.1 Pyrinomonadaceae bacterium
TCTCTATTCGAGAATCAAACAAAGGCTCGCCACGATAAGAAAATCGTTTGACCTTTCGCAGCATTCCGGCGTTCTGCTAGTTTTGCTTTTCGTCGGGATATACGGCACTTTCAGGATACTATCGCCTCAAACCGAAGCAACTCAAGTCAGATTCATCGAGACCGCAGTCGGCGAATCTTATCCGGGTACTTTGCCGGCCGAATCGCAAATAAAAAACCCTTTCTCCGGCCCGGAGTATGATGCCGCTCGAAGACTGAGAGAAACATCTGCGATGGGGATGGCGATCTCGTTGTCGGTTCTGTCTTTGAATACCCGAACTGGAAGACTGCCAAACAAAGTAACGGAGATAATTCAAAATCTCGGCACGGCAAGACTATTGCCTCCTGGGGTTCAATTCAGCAATGGGACATTCGCGTCCGAACAGAGTACATTTCATATTGCATATCGACGTGACCCCTTTTCATTCGAAGTTCTTGCTATACCAAGATCCGATCAAGGCTCACAATTGCTTTTCCGATTTCCGCTTCCGCAGAGCGAACCCAATTCCGTTCTCTATTTTGAAGCGAACCGCGAACAGCCAATGCCGCTTCCGTTGCTGAGTACGGAACAACTAAGTGCATCCGGTTGGAATATCCGGCACTGGCGAGGCGATGCTCTGACGCTGAATTCGGCAACTCTCGAATCGCTTCGCGAGCAAACTTCATTGCTCGGCTCACTCTAGATTTTAAGGCTATGTTTTCTCGTGAATGGATTGAGAGATTTGACGCATCCTATGGAATTCCCAGGAAAGCGAATGAGCAATACCTGCCATCGTACCAGGCATTTTGGCAATGGTCGGCAGACATCGGCATGTGTCTGTTCTTCATTTTATTGGGAATCGTCGGCTCATTATTTTGCTTGTATGCAGGAGCCCTACTAGACGTTTATGGGTTGATCACTTTGGTCTTTTGGGCAATGGCCCTGATCTGTGTTGCCGGTTCGCTTGTAGATGCCTATTCGCTGATGTGGGCGTATCGAATTCGAAGAATGAGCACCGCCCATGGCTCGGCTCGTTGGGCTAGAGCATCCGACCTGATTCGCTGTGGTCTGATGAACCGGATTCGCGGTCTGCCAATCCCCGCAAATGCGCTTCCCCTTGCAAGAGCCTTTCGCGGCCGCGATGTTTTTCTTCCCGCAAGTCAGTGGCTCCGGCACTTTGTCATGTTCGGCCCAACCGGCTCCGGCAAATCAAAGACATTCTTTATTTCGATGATCCGGGCGATCCTGAACAAGTCATCATGCTTGGTTTACGATCCTAAAGGCGAGCTTTTCGCCCAGACTGCCGGCTCAGCCAAATCGATCTATCGTTTGGACCTCAACGATCCGACAAAAAGCGATCGCTGGAACTTCATCCCCAAATGTCGGAACGATCCGGCGTTTGCATGTCAGATCGCCGGAATGATGATCGGGATCGAAGGCCGCCGTCGGACCAACGCCGACCCGTTCTGGGGCGATGCCGAACAGATAGCTTTGACCGCAATTTTACTTCACATCGCGGAGGTATACCGCGAGAAAGCGATTCCCGCTTTTGCCGCAGACTTTCTTCTCTTTCTTAGCGGCGACGGTGATCAGGCTTTTAACGATGCGATGTTGAATTCACCCAGCCTATACGCAAAACAAGCGTATCTTGCATTTCGTCAGGCGCCGGTGCAGACTCGAGGATCGATTTTGATCGGTCTGTACAACAAGCTTCGGCCTTTCACACTTGCAACCGCTCGGATGATTACCGCGCTACCAACCCAAGATGAAATCGGTTCAGGTTGCCGCTCAATAAGCTTCGCGGATCTCCGTCAACCTGGCACGGCTATTTACCTCGTTGTGTCGGAAGGTGCCGCTGACGTTTATAAGGAGTTTATTGCCACGTTCATCGGACAGGCCGTTATGGAGATGAGACTCGATGGGGTTAATGAACCTGAGCATCCGTGTTTTGTCCTGATCGACGAGGCCTACCAGTTGAATGTC
>DAIOWA010000684.1:0-1997 GCA_036758705.1 Pyrinomonadaceae bacterium
TCAGATAACCGCACTTGAGCCAAAGCAGATGCGACATTTCGTAATCAGCCTCCATCGTCGCGATCTTTTGCTTTACGAGCTGGAAGTTTGCGATCGGCTGTCCCTGCACCTCGCGGGTGTTTGCGTAGGCCACTGACGCATCGCGCGATGCTCGGATCACACCGGTCGCACCCGAGGCGACCGTGTATCGACCATTCTCGAGCGAGAACATCGCGATCTTAAATCCTTCGCCTTCCTGACCGAGCATATTCGCCGCCGGGACTCTTACGTCCTGCAGCGAGAAGTAGCCCGTGTTACCGGCCTTGATGCCGAGTTTGCCGTGGAGAGTTCCGCTGGAGAAACCGGGCATTGTGCGTTCCACGATGAAGCACGAGATGCCACTGTGATCGCGGACCTTTTGCTTTTCGAGGTCGGTCCAGCAAAAGAAGAGAAAGTGATCGGCAACGTCCGCTAGCGAGATCCACATCTTCTCGCCGTTGAGGATCCAGTCGTCCCCATCGCGCTTTGCGTACGACTTCATCCCTACGACATCCGATCCGGCATTCGGCTCGGTCAAGCCGAACGTCGCGATCTTTTCGCCCTTCGCCTGCGGGACGAGATATTTCTGCTTCTGCTCTTCGGTTCCCCAGCTGTAAACGCTAAGCGAGTTGAGCCCGACGTGGACCGACATCGCCACGCGGAGAAACGTATCGCACGCCTCAAGCTCTTCGCAGACGAGTCCGAGTGCGACGTAATCAAATCCCGCTCCGCCGTACTCTTCGGGAATGCAAACGCCCATCAGCCCAAGCTCCGCCATCTTCGTAAAGACACTCGGCTCGAAATATGCCTTTTCATCCCACTCCTTGATGTGCGGAGCAACCTCGCCCGCGCAAAACTCGCGGACGGTCTTCTGCAAAGCTAAATGTTCTTCTGAAAGTTCGAAATCGATCACGGATTAATTCCTAGCCTCTCAATATAAGGATTCTTGTTGAATATTCGAAATAAAAATCGTAACACGTGCCGGGCAGGATAGACGAATCTTCAGACTCTAGAAGTTGCGTCCGCTCTAATTCGTCGATTCAGTCCAGTTCTGGCCGTAGTCCTGAGTTACAACGGTTTTTGTTATCCTTCGATCCAGGTTCGAATCGTAGGCATCCAATGCAGCCGCCCCCTTTCCATCCTTTTGAATCTCCAGATTGCCGATATGCCAATTTAGAAGTTCACCATCCGACAGAGGATAAATTGGTCTCCATATTCTCCAAGTTTTTCCAGCGTCAGTGGTAATAGGGGCTTCATGCCAAAGGTTTATGTAAACTATGCGTTCATCGACCAAAACTATCCGCTCACGGGGAAGGTCGATCGGATCATCAACTCGAAACTCCAAAAACTCCCGCCAATCATCCGTTTCAGGTGCGGTCGATTCAAAACTCCAATATGCTCCAGGCAGGAAAAAGTATTCTTCGTATCGCGCTGTGAACCTGATCTTCCATTCGTTCTGCCGCACCTCGAAACGCTCATATATGTCGCCCTTTCTTGGCACTAAGACGAGTACTATCGCAAGCATGGCGGCAAAGCATAGGACTCCCCCGACCCAAATCCACAACTGGACACGTGTTTGACTCGTCATGCTTCTAACTGCTTCCACGGTTTGATCTTTGCGAGCGTTTCCTTAAGCAGATCCTTAGCATTCGCGGCGTCGAAATCGAGTTGCAGGCCAACCCAGAAGTCGTCAGACATACCAAAAAACCGCGAGAGGCGAAGTCCCGTATCTGGTGTCACAGACCGATTTCCAGCGACAATCTCACCGATTCGACGCTGCGGCACACCGATCTCCTTCGCCAATCGATACTGCGTGATCCCCATCGGTCTAAGGAATTCCTCGAACAGTATTTCGCCGGGATGCGGGTATGGAACCTTACGTAATGCCATTGTTTCACCTCAGTGATAGTCGACGATCTCTACTTCTTCGGGACCCGTTGAGGTCCAAACAAAACAGATGCGGTACTGATCGTTGATCC
>DAIOWA010000685.1:0-1995 GCA_036758705.1 Pyrinomonadaceae bacterium
ATCCAGAGCAGCGGCGTAAGAACTCGTCCGATCCAATCTTGCCCGACACGCGGAGAAGACGGGGAAGCACCCAGCCTGTTTGGCGGATGCGACCGTACTTATGCCTACCAGAGCTGGAGAAATGCAAAGCCGGGCGAGACCGGAGATCGAAATGTGATCCGCCTGCCGGGATACATCGGTCTCGATATGGGACTCGCAAAGGCCTTCAACATGCCCTGGGAAGGACACAAACTGCAGTTCCGAATGGAAGTTTTCAACGTCACCAATACCCAGCGTTTTGGCGAGACGGTGAATCAGCAGTTAGAGGTCGATCCGCAAGCAAACTTGCCCGCCTCTGATTGGTGGAACTTCTCCGGCATTCAGGGAACGCCGCGTGTAATGCAGTTCGGACTTCGGTACAGCTTCTAGCTGAATTTTCGAAGGGCTGATCCTAGTAAGAAAAAAAAGAGGCTGCCCGAAAAGGCGGCCTCTTTCAATCTCTTGATCAATGGTCGATCGGATTAATCGGATCGGGCAGATAAAAGCGGATCTTTTCATATTATTGCGAAGTCAGGTGCGATGTCTTATTCCACAAATAAATAAGAAATAAGAGATTCGTTCGATCCGCAATATTCGCTTCGTCCGCTTTAAATATCTGCTCGAGGATCGGGAGACGGCCTCTTTTGGTTTCGTACAACAGACTCAAAAACAATAATGAATCGAATCAAAATAGCTTTATGCGTGGTTTTCCTTGCGGCGGCTGCTTATGGCCAGACGATCTCTTCTGATGAGAAGAAGATCGCTGATTACATAGATGCGAATACGGCGGCGGCGATTTCTTTGCTGGAAAAGGCGGTGAACGTCGAAAGCCCGACGGAAAATGCGGCGGGTGTGAAGGCGGTCGGTTCCGTTTTTATGAGCGAGTTCGGATCGATCGGGATGAAGACTCGTTGGATAGATATGCCGGTGGAGATGAATCGCGGCGGCCACCTTTTCGCGCAGACTTCCGGTAGCAAGGGAAAGCGGCTTCTGCTGCTCGGACATTTGGACACGGTCCTTTACGGCGAGAAATTTCGGCGCGAGGGCAATAAGGCATTTGGGACCGGATCCGCCGATATGAAGGCGGGAAATGTCGTACTCCTTTTCGCCCTGAAGGCTCTCAATTCCGTCGGAGCGCTGAAAGACACAAACATTACGGTCCTGCTTACAGGCGACGAAGAGGACGCCGGCGAGCCGATCTCGATAAGCCGTGCCGATATGATCGCCGCTGCAAAGAATAATGATCTCGTTCTCAGTTTCGAGAACGGCGGCAGCAATATCGCCACCGTCGCACGCCGCGGCTACAGCGATTGGCAATTGGAAGTGACTGCTAAAACCGGACACTCATCCGCGATCTTCAAAGAGAGTATGGGCAGCGGCGCGATCTTTGAAGCCTCGCGCATCCTGAACGAGTTTTACCGCACGTTGAAGGACGAAAAATATCTGACATTCAATCCGTCGATCATATCGGGTGGAACGGAAGTTACAGTCGATGGCGGTAAGCTGTCATCCACAGGAAAGGGAAATGTCGTCCCCGCAAAGGTCATCGTCCGCGGCGATCTGCGGTTCATCAGCGAAGAGCAAAAGGCGGCGACCCGCGAGAAGATGCGGAAGATCGTTTCCGAAAGCTTGCCCGGAGCAACGGCGAAGATCACGTTTCGCGACGAGATCCCCGCGATGTCGCCGAGGCCCGAAAATTACGAACTGCTAAAAGTGCTCGACCGCGTCAGCCAGGACCTCGGCATGGGGAAGATCGAACCGCTGGATCCCGGCGACCGCGGAGCCGGTGACATTTCTTACGTCGCCGATCTTCTGCCCGGACTCGACGGCCTGGGCGCGACCGGCGGAAACTCGCACGCGAAAGGCGAATACGCCGACCTCGATACCCTCGCCCGCCAAACAAAACGGGCCGCGCTCCTGATCTATCGCCTGACTCGATCAACGAACTAGATCTTTAGCCCGCCGGCGCACGACCGG
>DAIOWA010000686.1:0-1985 GCA_036758705.1 Pyrinomonadaceae bacterium
GCCTGCGAGGTAAGAGTCGGGCCCGGACGCGTTATAGCAATGTCAAACATTCCATCACCGTCGTAGTCACCCGGAGCCACAAAATCTGTAGAGAGCCCCCACTGTTGATTCTCGACCCCTCCGTTAGATTTCAAGATCCACCAAAACATGTTACCGCCCGAACGTCGAACAACGGCCAAGTCGGTTCTCCCATCGCCGTCATAATCGCGGGCGACCGGTTCGTCCCCGTCAATTCCCCAATTCATCCAGGTAAGTGTGTGGGTAGAACTATTGAGCACGTACCAATTTCCTTCAGATTCCCGCCATACAGCAAGGTCAGCCGTATCATCGCCGTCATAGTCGCCAGGGACGAGACGATCGTCGGGAAGGCCCCATTCCTGCATTAAAAAACCGCCGCCGCTACCCATGACGTACCACATCCTCTCCGATGGGCGAAAAATACTGAGATCCGCTTTATTGTCGTGATCGTAATCAAGTGCTTCACGCAATTGAACCTGGGCAACGATCGGAAGACAAACCAGGGAGACAAAAAAGGCGGCTAAAAAAAATCGCCCAAACGATAGAATTGTTCGGCTCATTAAATGGATTCCTTACTACTTTACAGGTAAATACGAGCTAGGGCTCACACAAAGTTTTACTATACAAGTTTGATTCCGACGATAGCAAGAGTATCGGTCGGCTTTCACGTATGCTGCGTCAACGAGGTTAGACGCCGACAAGGCAAGTAAAGTTGGAATAGCCCCTAAATTTCGCTAAATTCATGGCCGGCCCTGTACAACATGAATCGATTGGCCTCCGACAATAAGGTTTCCCGATCGTCCGAAAAACTGACTCGAGTCCACGCGAACCCGAATTGAACCCGATCCGCTCGTCACATCGTTTCCCTGCACCCTGATCCAGCGCCGGTCGGATGTGACCTGAAAATCGCAATTTGCCGCACTCGCCGCCTCGATCTCGATATATCCACCCTTGCGGCTGATGGCAGCCGAGGATTGTGTCAGATTTAGGGTGCAAACGGTTTGGTTCTGTAAAGCATTGAAAACATTGAGTTTTCCGTTGGTTTTTATTGGCGTCGCATCCCAGGCGGTTAGTGGATCGACAGAATTCATCAGCGTTGCCTTCAAAGAAGCGACCGAGAGCGAGGGGTTATAAGCGGCCAGAAGCGCGGCGGCTCCCGTAACGTGCGGAGCGGCCATCGAGGTTCCGCTGTTGCCGCCATACGAGCTGTTAGACCCGTTCGTGGTACTTAGAATTCCGGCTCCGGGAGCTGCGATGTCAACGCTGATCGGGCCATAATTGGAGAAACCCGCACGCGTATCGGTACTCGTTGATGCAGCTACGGTCAGTATGCTTGGCGACGTATATGCTGCCGGATACGCCGGGGACGCGACCGTGTCGTTATTCCAACCGTTGTTGCCGGCCGCGAAAACATTCAGGATCCCGGCATTTCCCATCGCATCGATGCCGTCCTTTGTTGCCTGGTCATACCCGCAGGCTTCGCTACATCCCGCGTAACTATTATTCGTGACCCGTATATTTATTCCACGATCTTTCATCATCCGAATATAGTTATACGCATTCACAAGCATGGCCGAGGTCGTACCATTACCCGAAACGTCGTAGATCTTGATCGCCATAATACGGACGTTCCAGTTCACGCCGACGAATCCGAGCAGATTGTTGCCTACAGCTCCTATGGTTCCGGCGGTATGAGTTCCGTGGCCGTGCTCGTCAATCGGATCAGGGTCGTTATAGAAGAAATCGTAGCCGTAATAATCGTCCGCAAAGCCGTTGTTATCATCGTCGACGCCATTTCCCTGGATCTCGCCGGGATTGGTCCACATATTCGCGGCAAGGTCTTCGTGTGTATAGCGTATTCCCGTATCGATGTTGGCTACCACTACGCTCGAACTGCCCGTCGTCTGGGTTGGGGCATGTGGAGGTTCGGCCCGGGAGCTCGCGCCCGACCTCAGCGTCTCCTGGAG
>DAIOWA010000687.1:0-1975 GCA_036758705.1 Pyrinomonadaceae bacterium
TTTCACGGCTTCAGCTTAAGGACCTTGCGGCTCTTTCGAAAAACAAAAACATTTCTGACGCAATTCGCCGCCAGGCACTGAGATTGTCGCAGGCTCGGACTGGAAAATGATCAGAACAGCGCGTTGACGCGACCCGTTTTGATGTAGGTGGTCGCGATGTCGGTCAACGTGTGACTCGCTGCTCCGGCCCACAATCCGAGTAGGGTTGCGATCAGCACCTCAAGCGTCGAATCAGCACCGAGCGACGCTCCAAGCAATTCCCAGCCCTGTGCAAAGCCTGCGAGACTCGGTAACGAGCCCGCCGTCATATACGAGTAGATCGCAAAGCCGACGAATGCGAATATCGTCGAAACACCTAAGAAATAGATCACCCGAAAGAGCGTCCCGAATATTAGGCCGTGCGACCAACGGGAGCGGTGCCGGAATATCGTCCGATATGGGATCCAGATAAGCCGCAGCGGCCCCCATCGCGAATACTGTTTCGACTTCGTATCCAGATCGGGTCCGAACATCACCCCCGCGAAAATGAAGGAAACGGCAACGATCGCCGCGGTCGGAAGATCTCGCGTCCAGGCATACGCCGCTACCGCTGCTGGAGCGGCTAGCAGGATCGTGATGGCGTCGTGAGCGTGTCCGGAAGGCATCGGCGGGCGAAATTTGTTAAGATTGCGGTTTTGGTTTTAGCGTAATGTCGAGCCTTATCGCAAAACTTGGAACGACGCTCGAAATGATCAAGTTCGAGCATACCCTGTTTGCCCTGCCGTTTGCATTTCTCGGAGCGGTGATGGCGGCAAACGGTCTGCCGACGTGGCAGCAGATACTCTGGATCACGCTAGCAATGGTCGGTGCGCGCTCGGCTGCGATGACCTTCAACCGAATCGCCGATCGCGAGATAGACGCGAAGAATCCCCGTACGGCAAACCGTGAGATCCCGAGTGGCAAACTCAGCGTAGAGTTTGCGTGGGTATTTCTATTCGTCTCGATCGCGATTTTCCTGCTCGCCGCGTACTCGCTAAACTGGCTCACGTTTGTGCTCTCGCCGGTCGCCTTGGTAAGCGTGCTCGGATATTCGTACGCCAAGCGGTTCACTGCCTTCGCTCATTTACTGCTCGGCTGGTCGCTTGCCATCTCGCCGACCGCCGCGTGGATCGCCGTCCGGGGTGCCATTGATTC
Organism: Pyrinomonadaceae bacterium; assembly: GCA_036758705.1. Classification (GTDB taxonomy): domain Bacteria; phylum Acidobacteriota; class Blastocatellia; order Pyrinomonadales; family Pyrinomonadaceae; genus OLB17. The sequence continues at coordinate 1,174 of DAIOWA010000687.1, forward strand.
CGAAGTGCCACTGCTGCTCTCGCTGTTCGTGCTTATGTGGACCGCCGGCTTCGACGTGATGTACGCGTGTCAGGATTACGAGTTTGATAAGAGATCGGGACTGCGTTCGATCCCGGCGCGGTTCGGTATCGCCCGTTCTCTTTGGATCGCCCGACTGTTCCACTTTCAGGCGTTTATCGTCTTATTACTTTTGTATATTGTTAGCGAACTCGGCTTGGTCGCTTTGATCGGCGTCGGGGCGGTCGCATCGCTGCTCGTGTATCAGCACACGCTCGTAAAAGCGAATGACCTATCCAAAATGAATGCGGCGTTCTTTACCACCAACGCCTTTGTCAGCATCATTCTTTTAGCATCGTTTGGTGCGGCGGTGTTTATCAGTCGGACGTGATCATGATGTCGTCGGATCAAATCGATCATTCCGATCTCGATCGGGCCTTTGGCGCCCCAGTCGCGGTTCATCGCCCACGACTTAGCCGATGGGCCGCTGTATGGTGGACTTTAGCCGGATTAGTTTTATTAATTCCCGGCATCGGCGTACTGATCGAAAAGGAATACTTCGGCGGATCGGTCTGTATCATCGCCGCGCTCCCATTTTTCTGCCTTGCAGCGATGAAGGTCGCTCATCGCGGAGATGAAATGACCCTTTACGAAATAGGCTTTATCTATAAGCGCCGTGCGGCGATCGATGCTTGTCTTTGGTCGGAAGTCGAATCGCTCTCATTTACGACCTCAAGAAACTACAATTACAAACTAAGCGTTTCGCGCGTGGCTGCGGGTGACGGGAAAGATCATTATCTAACCG
>DAIOWA010000688.1:0-1947 GCA_036758705.1 Pyrinomonadaceae bacterium
CGCTTAAGAAGCAAGATGTGCTGCTCCATCACCCGTACACGGCGTTTTCGGCGGTCATCGATTTCATCGCACAGGCGGCCGAAGATCCGCGTGTGCAGGCTATCAAGATCTGTCTCTATCGAACCGGCAAAGACTCGCCGATCGTCCGTTCATTGATCCGAGCGAGTCAGACAGGCAAGCAGGTAACCGCGCTCGTCGAGCTGAAAGCGCGGTTCGACGAAGAGAACAATATCGAATGGGCACGGCGGCTTGAGAACGAAGGCGTCCACGTCGTTTACGGCATTAGCTCGCTGAAAACGCACTCGAAGGTGCTGCTCGTTATTCGCCGCGAAGGGGACCGGCTTGCGCGATACGTCCATATCGCGACCGGAAACTACAATGGGACCACCGCTCGCCAATACACCGACATCGGCCTGCTCACGTCGGACGAGGCGATCGGCGACGACGCGACCAGCCTCTTCAATTTCCTCACCGGCTACTCGCAGCAGACCGAATATGAGCGGCTATTCGTTGCTCCGGTAAACTTGCGTGAACGCTTGATCGAACTGGTGCGACGCGAATCGGAGAATGCGGCGGCAGGGAAACCGGCAAAGATCATCGTAAAGATGAACAGCCTCACGGACACTGATCTGATCGAAGAACTCTACGCGGCTTCGTCCGCCGGAGTTGAGATCGAACTTATAATTCGCGGTGTCTGCGCGCTTCGGCCCGGCGTATCTGGACTTTCAGACAACATTCGCGTTCGATCCGTTGTCGGACGATTTCTCGAACACAGCCGGATCTTCTACTTTGCCAACGGAGACGACGGCGAAGAGATCTATATCGGCAGCGCAGATTGGATGCAGCGAAATCTTGATCGACGCGTCGAGGTCGTTGCGCCGATATTGGATCCCGAGATCCGCGATTATTTGCGGGATGAAGTGTTGGGTTCGTATCTGAAGGACACGGTCAACGCACGTCTGCTGAAGCCCGATGGAACGTATCAGAAGGTGCCGAACGGCTCGTCACCGTTCGACGCTCAGCTCTATTTTGTGGGAACCGACATCGTCGCTTAGGCTGAGGTCTTCCGTTCGAATTTCGCCACCGCGATCCCGTCCACCGTCTTGCCGTACTTGATCGTCAGCCGCGGATATCCGCGCGGTTCGCGTTCTATTTCTTTAAGTCCAAGCAGGCTTTCGGCTTTTCCGATATCTTCGATCGTTCCTTCGATCTCCATAAACTGCCCGAACGGAAGTTCGTCGAGCACGACCTCGACATCTCCAAACTGCCAATATTTCCGCCGCTTTTCGTAGACCGCGGTCAGCCGGTAACCGAGGCGTTCGATGATCTTCTCCATCGCGTCAACGTCAGCGACCGACGTTTCATATTCGATCCGCTGCTTCGATCCATCCTCGGTCTTGATCTTTTCTTTATACGTCAATACCGTGAAATCGCCGATCTTTCTCAGCCGCAGCGTCGCTCCGCGCTCGTCCATCTCGCCGCCGCGATGCTGGTAATTCACCTCGAAAACCTCTTTGCGAAATTCGGCCTTCAACTCGATCAGGCGATCCGTTATTTCGTCGAGCCGTTTCGGGCTGAGCCGGTATTTTTTCTCGGTTTCGATCTTCATTTGTCGGCAGTTAAAAGAGGAGTTTAGGGAATTAGAAAGGTCCCTGCAAATTGCCGGAAGTTTCACGCAAAGCCGCTAAGATCGCAAAGAGCGGTCCCGCCTATCTCGCAGCATTTGAATAAGCAGAATCAACTCTTTGCGTCCTCTGCGTCTTTGCGTGAAACTTCTTCTCCGCCTGACAGACGCTTGACGAACAACCCTCGCTATCGGATACTTGAAAAAAAGGTCAGGATTATCTTGGCCTTACAAAAAGGGGAATAATCTATATGCCATATCCAGAGATAATGATCCACGGAATGCGGGCCGAGCTTGCAAATCTGGGGATCGAAGAAACAAAA
>DAIOWA010000689.1:0-1945 GCA_036758705.1 Pyrinomonadaceae bacterium
TACGAAGGCCGGATAGAGAGTATGAACTGGGTAAAGGATTGGTACGCCCGCAATACTAACCCCAAAAAGGAAAAGGGTACGATACACGATGTTATCAAGGGGGCGGATGTCTTCTTTGGCCTATCGGCTCCCGGCGTGATCGATCAGGACGATCTCAAAGCGATGGCAAAGGATCCGATCATATTTGCGATGGCGAACCCGGTCCCTGAGATAATGCCCGAAGACGCCGAAGGCCTGGTTGCGGTAATGGCCACCGGACGTTCGGACTATCCCAACCAGATCAACAACGTCCTTTGTTTCCCCGGGATATTCCGAGGAGCGCTCAACTGCCGCGCATCGCGGATCAACGAAGCGATGAAACTTGCGGCCGCGAACGCGATCGCCGAGATCATTGGCCCTGACGAACTCTACTCCGATTACATCATCCCGTCGGTTTTCGACCGGCGCGTCGCCGAAGCAGTTGCCGCCAAGGTCGAGGACGCCGCCTACGAATCGGGCGTTGCGAGGCGAGAACGAGCGACTAGCGATTCGGAGTTCTAACTCTTTTTCCTATTTCGTGCTGTTCGTGTTTTCGTGGATAGCTTCTTCCTTTCAATCAGAACTCTAGATAGTAAGGACGGAAGTTCGCCACGAAATACACGAACGGCACGAAATAAAGACACGAATATTACAACCGCATAACCCTGATCTCTGTTAAAGTGATCGTGGGATGGAAAGAGCGATCCTGAAAGAGCTTTCGGTCGAGGAATTCGCGAACACGGTCACGCATGGCTTTGGGCTTGTGCTCAGCATTGCCGGGTTCGTTGCTCTTCTGATCTTAGCGGCTTTTCGCGGCGATCCGTTGCTGATCGCTGCGTGCGCAGTTTACGGAATTTCGCTAATTGTCCTTTACGCCGCCTCGACCATCTATCACGGGACGACTTCCGAAGAACTCAAACACAAGCTCAGGCTGGCCGATCATTGCTGCATCTATCTGCTGATCGCCGGGAGCTATACACCGTTTGGGATCATCATTCTAAACGGATCGCTCGGACAAGGACTGCTCGCATTGATCTGGACGATAGCGATCTTGGGCATCGCCGCTAAGCTGATGTTTCAGCACCGCTTTCCGGTCGTCTCAGTTGCGTCATATGTCGTAATGGGTTGGCTTGGTGTTTTTGCAGTGCAGCCGATGTTGGAGAAGCTCGGGCCGGCCGCGGTGATGCTGGCGATCGCCGGTGGAGTGTCCTACACACTTGGCGTGATATTTTTCGCATGGCCGCGGATACGGCATCACCACGCTATCTTTCACGTCTTCGTACTCGCCGGCAGCATCCTTCACTACGCCGCAGTCGTTCTTTACGTCGTGCCTTATTCAGCGAATTTATAGCCCATACCGTGGACGGTCTGGATGAACCGCGGCCGCTTTGGATTTTCTTCCAGCTTCTGCCGCAGCCACGCGACGTGTACATCGACCGTCCTCGTCGAGGGCATTGCGTCGTATCCCCAAACCTGATCGAGCAGATGATCACGCGAGTGCACCAGCCCGCGATTCTCGATCAAGTACTGCAGCAGCTTGAATTCCATCGCCGACAGTTCCACCGCCGTCTCTTCTTTCGCGACAGTCGCGCGTTTGAAGTCCACAGTGACATCGCCGAAGCGAAACGAATCCGTCGAATGTCCATTTGATTTTGCCGGAGCCCGCCGCAGCAGAGCTTCGATGCGAGCGAGCAGTTCCATAACCTCGAACGGCTTCGTAAGATAATCGTCTGCACCGAGTTTTAGCCCGAGAACCTTGTCGATCGTCTCGCCCTTCGCCGTCAGCATCAGCACCGGCGTTGAGATTCCTTGCTGTCGCAGATCGCGGCAAACGTCATAGCCGTTCTTCTTCGGCAGCATCACGTCGAGTAGTATCAGGTCGAAGGTCTCGGCAATCGCGGCATCAAACCCCGCCTCGCCGTCCTTC
>DAIOWA010000690.1:0-1943 GCA_036758705.1 Pyrinomonadaceae bacterium
AAACGGATTTGCGAGTATGTCTGCACTTTTACCTGCGAAGCTTAGGGAGGGTGTTCCAAAGCCCGGCGAACAGGAAGGAAACAAAGATCCGATTGTTCACGCTGTCTTTTCCTTTCCATGGAGCGGATGGACGTGGTTTGTAACCGAGGGCGAGGCAATCGGCGATGACTTCCGGTTCTTTGGATATGTGATTGGATTTGAACGCGAATGGGGATATTTCAGTTTAAGTGAAATGGAGTCCGTGAATATCAACGGTATCAAGCTCTGTCGAGATGAAGATCATGTACTTCGTCCACTTTCCGGATGCCTGACGCAATACGGACTCGACGAAAATTGAGCGGTGGATAGAAAGCGAATGGACACACAAGCATCTGCCGCAGGCAACGGTACGCCGATCAAACCGTCGTTAGCCTCATCGGTTCTCCGAAATGTGTTCGGCGGTCAGCCGTCGTTGGAAACTGCTATCGAAACACACTGTACGGAAAGCTCTCCGATCGAAGCACCATCCGACATCGCACGGGAAGTGTTGACGCGACTCGAAACGAGAAAAGACAACGCGGCGATTGAACTAGGGATCAGTCTCGATGAAGTCGAGGCACTGCCATTCGATCTATCGACACTGGAAAGTGAAGGCATCTTCATGAACATTGATTGTCGAGGGTTCGGGAGTCTGGTTCGCCAACTCGAATGGAAAACTCTCGGAGTTCAGCTGCCTGAGAACACGGCTGTGCGGGTTAGCCCGCCGCGTGCGGGATTGCTGCCGGATGTGTATCGAAATCGTCTTATGCGCGGTGCGGCACAGGCTCACAATGCTCTCAACAAGTTCGGCTTTAGATTCACGCTCTGCGAGACCGTTTGGGGCACGAGCGAATATAAGTGGATACCGTGGACCGCTTTTGATTCCTTCGAGAAAGCATATCTTCAAGCGTGCGAAACCCTCGCCAAGGCGAAGGCGGAAGTGCTCGAAAAGTACGACGAGATATTTGAGGTTCTTGTTGACAGCTTTCGCAAACTCGCAGAAGGCTCCGCGGACCGTTTTTGGGCGACCGAGGACGATCCGTTCGACCGGGAGGGATTCATAAACGCGATCGTTGCCCAGGCTCAAGGGATGGTTCCGACAAGGGAGATGATCCGCGATGGCCTCGTGATAACAATGAAGCCAAAGGTGATCATTCTCGGTTCGGAAATGATCGCCGAGCGAAACCTAGCAAAATCGCTCGCACTAGAAACAACACGCATCAATGTTGAGCAGACGAAGCTTGATCTTGAGATCGATGCAAAACGCCGGATCGAAGAGATTAAGGTTGATGAGGTCACAGCTGAGACCCGTCGCGAACGTGAAGTGAAGGAGCGTATCCGCGAGATGAAGATCGAGGCGGCCCAGCGTGAAGCCGAGGAAGCCGTCTCTCCAATCAAGGAAGGTTTTGCACAGATAACGGCGAAGATATTCGAATCAGCGTCGGAGATGGCCGAGCGGATGAAAGATGCGGAGTTTGTGTCAGGTTCATTGGCAAAGCGTGCACGCCAGATGTGCGAATGGTATCAGCTGATGAACTTCACGGGCGACACATCTCTCGAAAAGGTGCTCGAACAACTCCAGACCGCTGCCGGCCGCGAGGCAAAGCAGCGTTCGCCGGAAGAGATGCGAACTGCACTGAGCGATCTTTTGAGGATGACATCAATCCATTCGAAGAAACTACTCGATGAAGACCGACTGACCGCTCTTGAACTCTAGATCAACCATATACGAGGCCCAATAATGGCAAACTTCGACCTAAGCAAATACATTCCTGTACACGCACGAATAGCCGAGTTCTATGAGAAATATCCGGACGGCCGTATCGTTACCGAGATCATTAGGCTTAACGAAGACAGCGGCTTTGTGTGTATCAAGGCAAGCGCATACCGGAACAGAGATGATGCGGAACCCAGTTCTACCGGAC
>DAIOWA010000691.1:0-1934 GCA_036758705.1 Pyrinomonadaceae bacterium
GCTAGTGCCTACCATTTTTATTTTAAACCTTTCGTTTTTTTGAACTCGAAACTCACTACTGATAACTCGGAACTGTAGAAAAAATTTGATCACCAGTTTCGAGTTGTGAGTTACGAGTTTCCAGTTTCTTACAGAGCCGACGCCGCTTTGCTTCCCTTTTTAGCGTTTCGACATATAATACCCGCCGACCGAAAATTCATTTTAAGGAGCAATTAAACTATGCAGGGAGTTAATCCGGTTGGGTGGTTTGAGATCTATGTGCAGGACATCGATAAGGGGCGGAGGTTTTATGAGACGGTGCTTGCGACTACGTTGACCGATCTTCCCACGCCGGGCGAGGAAGGCGAGGGCCTGAAGATGGCGGCGTTTGCGATGGGAGACGAAACAATGACGCAGACGGGTTCGAGCGGTGCCTTGTGCCAAATGGAAGGAATGCCGAGCGGCGGCAACAGCACGATCGTCTACTTTATGTCGGAGGATTGCGCGGTCGAAGAAAGTCGCGTTGCCGGCGCGGGCGGAAGCGTCTTTAAGTCAAAGTTTTCCATCGGCCCGTACGGGTTTATCGCTCTGTGCACTGATCCGGACGGGAATATGTTCGGACTACATTCGATGAAGTAATTTCAGGCGGAAACGCGAGTGTAAACGAGCGTGGAGATGGTCAAAGTTGAGTTTCGCGTCTGGGCGCCCAATTCGCCACGCTCCCTAACGGTCGCGTTTCTGCCCGTAGGATGCAACTTCCCGATCCCGCTCGTCGTAGTTCTTATTAAGGGGGAGAAGTAAATGATCGAAATTCTTGAATCACCGAAACATTTGATCGCGATGAAGATCGCGGGCAGCGTAACCGCCGAGGACATCGACAAGGCTTACAAGGCGGTGGATGAGGCTTTGAAGGACAACGAGCGCGTTTCTTTCTTTGCCGAGGTCGACGATACATTCGGGCTGACCATCGAAGGTGCGTTGAAGGACCTTTGGAACGGGATCGGGCAGCTTGGACGGCTTGGGAAGTATTATCGGGTCGCGGTTGTCACCGATAAGGGTTGGATCGCGACGATGACTCGAGTCGAGGGGCTCGTTTTTTCGTCGATCGATATGCGGGTATTTGATCCCGACGACCGCAGCAAGGCCTTGGCGTGGGCGTCCGAGGCTCCCGAACCGCTTCCGAAACCGGAAGATGCTCCGGCGTCGATCCATTTTCTGCAAACGACGAATGAGAACGTGTTCGCTTATGAGGTGAACGGAAAGCTTCGCGAAAAAGACATTAAGTCCGCCGTAGCCGCGATGAAGCCGTATCTCGAACGCGAAGGAAAGTTTAACGTGCTGGCCCGGATGAAGGATTTCGGCGGATTCGATCTGCTTGCGGCGCTCGACGATGACCTGGTGAAGACGAAATACAAGGCGATCTCGAAGGTAGATAAGTACGCGATAATCGGTGCCAAGGCGTGGATGCGGAATTTTCTCGAGCTTGTTTCAGGCCTTTTTTCGGCAAAGATCAGGTTCTTTGATGCGGAGGAAGAGCAGGCGGCTTGGGAATGGGTAGGAGCTGAACAGGCGTTATTGGCTGGGAAATAGCCCGGGAACGCACGCGTCCCGCTTGCGACGCCGCGGCTTCCGCGGTGTTGTGCTTTACGGCCCGAAATCTAAATGAAATTTTCGCGTTCCGCTCACGCACAGCGGGACGCTTGCGGTCCCAGGGGTTTTTCCGTATAATCCTAAGGTTTGTTACATATGCGGCATTTGCATCCAGCATTTGCCGCTACAATTTTTCGATAAGATGCTTTCGAAGAACTTTGCTGTTACGACAACTACTACGACCCGCTTCTAATGGCGGGACATCGGATCGCGAACTAAAGTTCGCGTTCCAAAGCAAAGTCGCTCTTATCGGATCTGATCTTGGTTAGTAGTAGGAAATTTGTTGATCGTTGATTAATAAGAGC
>DAIOWA010000692.1:0-1931 GCA_036758705.1 Pyrinomonadaceae bacterium
ACGGCTGGGCGAACCTGATCGACCGCGACCTCGAGCGGCTTTATATCGTGCTGCCGGGCTTGCTGGATCTTGCGATCGGCGGGACGGCTGTCGGTACGGGTTTGAACGCTCATCCAGAATTTGCTGAACGCGGTGCGGCGAAGATCGCGGAGTTGACGGGGCTGCCGTTCAGATCACACCCGGACAAATTTGCGGCTCTGTCGGCACACGACGAAGTCGTTTTTGCTTCCGGTGCGTTGAAGACGCTCGCGGCAAGCTTGATGAAGATCGCGAACGACATTCGCTGGCTGGCATCGGGGCCGCGTTGCGGGATCGGCGAGATCTCGCTGCCGGAGAATGAGCCGGGCTCGTCGATCATGCCGGGTAAGGTGAACCCTACTCAATCAGAAGCCATGACGATGGTTGCGGTGCAGGTTTTCGGTAACGATGCGGCGATCGGGTTTGCCGGCTCGCAAGGGAACTTCGAGCTGAACGTTTTCAAGCCGGTGATGATCCACAACTTTCTGCATTCCGTGCGGCTGATCCACGACGCATGTCACGGGTTTGTCGACTACTGCATCGCGGGGATCGAACTCAACCGCGAGCAGATCGACAAGTACCTGGGCGATTCGCTGATGCTCGTAACCGCGCTGAACCAGCACATCGGATACGACAACGCCGCGAAGATCGCGAAGTACGCTCACAAGAAGGGAACTTCGCTCAAGGAAGCGGCCGTTGAATTGGAGTTATTGACACCGGAACAGTTCGACGAGTGGGTCGTGGCTGAAGATATGACCCATCCGTGACGGTGGACCGCGAACTTTAGTTCGCCCTGGTCGGTTTTGGGAAGATTTGCGAACTGAAGTTCGCGATCCTGGGTAGGTCCAATAATATGTACGAGATCAAGGGATGGCATTCTAGGGGATACTTGCCGCACTTCGACACGGATCGGCGGACGCAGTTTGTAACAATACGCCTTTTCGATTCGTTGCCGGAGGACACACTATTCAAACTAAAAGATGAATTGAGATTGAAGGCAGTTCACGGTGTAGAAGATCTCGAACTTCAACGTCGCATTGAGAAGTATTTAGATATGGGTTCTGGATCGTGTTGGCTGCGGCGGCCGGAGATCGCAACGGTCGTTCAAAACGCGCTTCTGGAGGCAGACAGTGCTTTATGTCAGCTAAGGGGATGGGTCATAATGCCAAACCATTCCCACATCCTTCTGCGGCCGAACGAAGGTGTTTCGCTTTCCAAAATAATGCAGAAAGTGAAAGGTGCCTCCGCGCTTGAGGCCAATAGATTGTTAGGGAGGACGGGATCGTTTTGGATGCGGGACTATTTTGACCGGTATATTCGCGATCCCGAACATTTTTCGAAAGCTTTAAGGTACATTGAGCAAACCCGGTAAAGGCCGGGCAGTGTGATGATCCGGCCGACTGGAAGTTCGGAAGTGCGTGGTGGCGGAAACAAGCCGAGGCGAACTGAAGTTCGCGGTCCTAGCCGCCGATCATAACGGTAAACTCGCCCATTACGATCACGCCGCCGTGGACGGTCTGGTCACCCATACGCGCGGCGGGCAAAAATCCGATCATCACGGAACTCGACCCTTTGGCGATCATATCCGGCGGACCAACGCAGGTCGCCATATCGGTAATGCGTGCGGCTGGAAGGCCTCCGATGAGAACCTGGGGACAGCAGGGCGGCAGGATGGGTCCGCCGACGTGAGGCTTCGGCCCGTCAGACATAGGGCAAGTATGCATGTCTGAAAGTCTTGCGGCTGGTGGCATAATCCTTCTCCTTATTAGGCTGTTGCCGACTGTTCTTCGGTCGGCTCTCCTGCCGGTTCGGCTTTAGGCAGTACGCTTTCGATCTCGGCCTCGACCTTCATTCCCTCGCCGTCCTCTACGCGGCCGGTGACAGGGAAGTTTTCGTCCTTGTCGTTCGGCTTG
>DAIOWA010000693.1:0-1917 GCA_036758705.1 Pyrinomonadaceae bacterium
TACTTCTTCTGCTGAGCATACGCGTCCGCTTTTTCGCAGACATCCCAAAAGAGAACTTCGCCCTTCCCTTTGTCCTCGAGTGTTATAAGCCCGAGGTTGAACATCGTAAACAGCTCTTCGCGATGCTCAAGAGCGTCGTGGTAATACTCGCGATAGTTCTTTGCGTTGATCGTCTCACGAAGATCTGCAAGCTCCTTAACGACCTGCGGATCGTCCGGATCGACGGTCATCGGAGTGAGATCCTCTACGACAGTTTCGATCTCGTCCTGAATGTTAGTCACCAGGATCGCGTGATAAGCCGAAAGATATCGCCCCGATTCCTGGATAATCGTCGGATGCGGAACATTCTCGTCCTCGCAGACCGTCTTGATGACATAGATCACGTCGTTCGCAAATTCTCGGGCGTTGTAGTTCGCTGACGATTCGAACGACGTGCGCGATCCGTCGTAATCGACTGCCATACCGCCGCCGACGTCCAGATATTGGATCGGCACACCCATCTGGTGAATCTTGGCATACGTCCGGGCCGCTTCTTTCATCGCGTTCTTGATACGCTTGATGTCGGTAAGCTGCGAGCCGATGTGAAAGTGCAGCAGCTTGAGCATATCGATCCGGCCAGCTTCGTTGAGCTGTCGTATGACCTCAAGGATCTCCGTCGTCGTCAGCCCGAATTTCGCCGCTTCGCCGCCGGACTTCTCCCATTTGCCCGACCCTTTCGAGTACAACTTCACGCGAACGCCGACCATCGGCAGCTTTGCGTCCGGGTTTTCTTTTGTGATCTCGGCGACAAGATCGAGCGTATGCGTAAGCTCGCTCATCTTTTCGACGACGATCACAACGTTTTTTCCCGCCGAAGCTCCCGCGAACGCGAGGCGGATAAAGTCACGGTCCTTGAATCCATTAAGGACGAGCAGGCTGTCCTTCGATTGCTCAAGTCCCAGCGCCGCATATAATTCCGCTTTCGACCCGGCTTCAAGTCCGAAATTAAACCTCGACCCTTCGCGCAGATACTCCTCGATCACGGCGCGGTTCTGGTTTACCTTCATCGGGTAAACACATAGGTGACCGCCCTCGTATTCGAATTCCTTGATCGATTTCTTGAACGCCGTCTGAAGCTTTCTTATCTGTCCGAACAGCAGTTGAGGAAAGCGAAGGAGCACCGGCGTAGAAACACCACGTTTCTGAAGATCGTCAATGATCTCCTTAACGTCCGCCTGGATGGTTTCGTTGTCGGGTGATATCACCACAAGATTGCCCTTGCGGTTTGCTCCAAAATATCCTGCTCCCCAGTTATCGATCCCGTATGTCTCAACGGTCTGTTCTAAGATTGAACTCAATTAAGGTCACCTCAGCTTCGTGAATTGCAATCGAAATGCTTCGCTGCGCAAAACCTCAAGTGTAGTAAAAATCAAGCGAAATTCAAACAGGGTATTTTCCAGTTTCTTTGGCACATCCGTTGCCAAAGTAGGATTGACCGTCCCGGCTAACCTGAACTAGCTGACGACGTAAGTGAAGTAAAATAAAGGCTTAGATGCTAGGCCGTCCGATACCAAGCCAGCACAATGTCAAATTCTGGTGTCAAAAAGTGTCAGATTGGTCGGTCATATTGAGGCAATTTATGAAAAGCTTTAGGAACGAAAACGGATTTTCTCTGATCGAACTTCTCCTCGTGGTCGTCATAATCGGCATCGTCGCCGCGATCGCAGTGCCTGCTTACCAAAAAAGCAGACGAGCGGCGGAGAACGGCTCAACATTCGCAGTTATGCGGACCATTGGCTCAAGCCAAGTCGGCTTTTTCTCGCAAAACAATCGATTTGGAACCCTTCCCGAATTGCAGGGAACGCTTAATAACAGCCTCGGTACAACGGTAGTGGATAAGGTCTTTCGTGGAACGTACGTCTTCGAGATGGCCCCCGC
>DAIOWA010000694.1:0-1917 GCA_036758705.1 Pyrinomonadaceae bacterium
AAAGTCAGTTCCTTTGAGGGCGATCCGAGCGAGCGTGTTCTTAACTACTTGATACTTTGCACCTGCCTCACGGATGCGATTGCGGAACTCCATATCCTTCGCGACTGTCAGATTGTTAAAGCTGACAACCAGCGCGGAGGTTGAAGTCTGCAGTGAGCTTGTGAGGGCTTCCAGATCTCTTTGTTTTGTCTCTCTTGATTTCATTTGTTCAGCACCTCACTTATACGTACGCGAGCTCATCGAGCAGCACGCCCGGGCTCATCGTTGCGGCCAGGTTGATCTTTTTCAGGTAACGGCCCTTTGCGGTGGTCGGCTTTGCCTTGATAACCGCATTGATCAGAACTCGTGTATTCTCCTGCAGCTTCGCCGGATCGAACGAGACCTTGCCGACAGGCGAGTGAATAACGCCGGTCTTATCGACGCGATACTCCACCTTACCGGCCTTCGTCTCTTCGATCGCCGTCTTGACGTCCATCGTCACGGTACCGGTCTTCGGGTTCGGCATAAGGCCGCGGGGGCCGAGCACCTTACCGAGCTGACCGACCTTGCCCATCATATCCGGGGTCGCGATCAGTGCGTCGAAATCCAGCCAGCCGCCTTTGATTCGGTCGACGATATCATCGCCGCCGGCTTCATCAGCTCCTGCATCCTGTGCTTCTTTGATCTTGTCGCCCTGAGCGATAACGACGACCTTCTTGGCAGCGCCGCCAAGGCCGTGGGGAAGGACTATGGTACCGCGTACGAGCTGATCTGCCTTTCGCGGATCAACACCGAGCCACATCGTGAGTTCGACGGTTTCGTCAAACTTTGCGAAGGCAACCTCTTTCAAAGTCGAGATCGCTTCATCAAGCGTGTATTTCTTGCCCGCCTCGATCTTTTCGAGGGCGGCAAGGTATTTCTTGCCTCGTTTCATTTTACCTCCAGGTAATAGCGGAAACTCGCGTTTCCTCCCTAATGAGTGCCAACAGGGCGAACCCCGTCAACCTTAACCTTCTACAACCAGGCCCATGCTCTTCGCCGTTCCCTCGATGGTCCGCATTGCGGATTCGATGTTGGTAGTGTTGAGATCGGGCATCTTCTTTTCGGCGATCTCGCGGATCTTGTCGCGCGAGATGGTGCCTGCTTTTTCCTTGTTGGGCTTTCCTGAGCCCTTCGGAATACCTGCTGCTTTGCGAAGCAAGTCGCCGGCGGGCGGAGTTTTCGTTTCAAATGTGAACGAACGATCCGCGAAAACCGTGATCACGACCGGGATCTTCATATCCGGGTCGTCATTCTGAGTTCTGGCGTTGAACGCTTTACAGAACTCCATGATGTTGACGCCGTGCTGACCCAAAGCCGGGCCGATCGGCGGTGCAGGGTTCGCCTTTCCGGCGGGTATCTGCAGCTTGATGTAACCTTCTATCTTCTTTGCCATGTTCGATTTACGATCCTGAACGACTCAGGAATGTCCTCATTGCTTGTAACGCGGACATCCTTGTCCGCAATTCTCTCGTAACCGGAGTGCGGACAAGAATGTCCGCGTTCCTTAATTTTCTTCAGCGAAAGTGACTTTCTCCACTTCCAAAAATCCAAGTTCGTACGGTGTAGAGCGGCCAAAGATCGTGATCGATACCTTGAGTGTGCTCTTGTCTTCGTTAACTTCCTCGACCTTACCGGTAAACGATGCGAAAGGTCCGGATTTGATGCGGACGACCTCGCCCATTTCGTACGTAAATTTCGGTTTCGGCTTCTCGGTCGCGACCTCGATATTGTGAACGATCTGGTCAACCTCGGCCTGCGTCAGAGGCGTCGGAGCCTTTCCGCCTAAAAAGCCCGTAACCTTCGGCGTGGAACGAATCGCGTGGAACACGTTGTCCGGGATCTTGCCCTTCTCGTCACACTCGATCTCTACCAGAACATATCCCGGATAGAACATTC
>DAIOWA010000695.1:0-1906 GCA_036758705.1 Pyrinomonadaceae bacterium
ACAACCTCTTGCAGAAGGCACGCGATCAGTACAAGAACGGAGCCGACGACGATGCGATGCAGACCTTGCGTCGAGTCCTGGCCAGCGAACCGATGTCGGCGGAATCATATTTGATCCTCGGCAAGATCCATCTCCGCCGCGGAGACCGCGATCAGGCTGCCAGTTCGTTCAAGACTGCTATCTTTTGGGATAACAAACTCGTTGACGCCTACATTAATCTCGCGAAGATCCACATAGAGCGTGGAGAGTGCCTGCAGGTGAAAACCTATGTGGCTCAAGCACTTGAGGTCGATCCGGAGAATCCGGAAGTTACCGCCCTCCAGCGTCAGGCTGACCGATGTTCCAAATAGTGTAAGCAACGAGTTCCGAGTCTGGAGTCTTAAGTCTGGAGTCGGAACTCAAAAGGTCTTCACAAATCGCTCGTAAACCTAGTATCTACAATTAGTTGCGGGAAGATCCGACTCCTGACTCCCGACTCGAAACGCCAGACTAAATCTTTGGCACGCCCCGTGCATTAGGGAGAAGTGGCTAGCTTGACGCACTTAGTCAAGACCCCGCCGCCAACACTTCTCCGAGCGCGGTTTGCCACTGTGCTTGGTCACCTTCCGAGCGTTCCTTCAGTTGTCCTTCCTTTTTGAGCCCGACCCCCAAGGTCGGGCTCAACCTCCTTTAAACCACAAAAATACAGGTTTCTACGTATTTATAAGGGGAACCAAAGCAATTCGGTCAGGGTTCGTTCATTGTGAAGCGAGACCTGGCCGTTTTGGCTGCCAAGATCAAATTGACCGCGAACGGTATGACCAATTGCGTAATTCTGACAAAATGCGTCATTTTCCTCTGACAAAATTTGCGCCGAAATTCGTCACGCTCGGTCAAATTGAAATCGCCGCCTTCAAAGTGATGTAAACCCGTCATTTTGTTAAACTTCTGTGAATGCGATCGCTCTCGCTGACAAAGGGATTGCCGGGTTGGAAGAACGCCTTGCTCGCGTTGATGTCGGCAATTCTTCTTATACTCGCGTTTCCTGACTTCGACTACTGGTTTCTCGCCTGGTTCGCCCTCGTCCCGCTGATGTGGGCGGTCGGTCGGGAAGTGGACCGCGAACATCCTTGTCCGCCTGAGCTCGATGGGCGAAATACGAGCGAGAAACCGCAAACACTTTTTCGAACGCTGGCAAAGGTGTGCGGACAAGGATGTCCGCGTTCCTTCGTCCTCGGCTGGATCTTCGGCACCGCATTTTTCTTCGGCACATGCTGGTGGCTCACATACGCCCCGATCACCTACGCCGCCTTCCCGCCGATGCTCGCGTATTTTCTATTGTTCTTAGTCTGTCTGATGGCCGGACTGTTTCCGGCGATGTTCGCGGCGATCTTGTCCGTTCTGCTGCGGCGATTCGGTTCGCTCGCATTCCTCGCCGCTCCGTTCGTTTGGGTTTTCACCGAGTTCCTCCGATATTGGATCACGGGGAATAACTGGAATGCGTTGGGCTACTCGCAGGCGTTTACCGAACGAACACCTGGGTTCGCAGAGTGTGGTGGAGTTCTTTTCGTCGGATTTCTGATTGCAATCTATTCATCGTTATTGGTTCTGTGGACCTCGAAACCTTCTCGGTACTATGTTCTCGTCTTTGCATTCTTTTTCCTGCTTGTATTTTCAGACGTTTACACGATTGCGGGCGTTTCCAAATTCAACGGGTTCGTGTTGGATATTTTTCCTAACCACACTCTGAATCTCAAATCTCCGGTTTCACAGGTCGTCGCACTTCAGCCTAACGTTCCAATGTCAGGCCTCACGTATGAAAAATGGCAAGCATTGAGACAACGACATGTGAGCCTCGCCGAATCTGCCCTTGCGAAACTGACCACTGACCACCGACCACCGACCACTGTTATTTTCCCTGAATCTC
>DAIOWA010000696.1:0-1902 GCA_036758705.1 Pyrinomonadaceae bacterium
CGCGTGTCCGGATGCCAGTGAATCCACAGCCTCCGATCGGCTAAGAGCGCCCTTACTGACGTGAGGGCTACTGACACTAAATACACTTAACGCCGGCCTTTTTTCACCTATCGCGGGTGCTAATTTAATGCACCTCTACGTTCGGCGGCAAAAGTGCCGGCGTCAGATTATCTACAGCTAATAACGGTCGTTTAAGATCACGCTTCCATTGCGGACAGGAATGTCCGCGTTTCCATTAGGCGGCCGATTTGGCTCCGCGAGCGTAGCGCTTGTTGAAGCGATCAACGCGTCCCGCCGTATCCACAAGCTTCTGCTTGCCGGTAAAGAACGGATGGCACTCGGAACAAATTTCGACGTGAAGCTCCTCGCCAAGCGTGGAACGCGTCTGGAACGAGTGTCCGCATGCACATGATACGGTGATCTCTTCGTACTTCGGATGAATATCTACTTTCATTGCTTTAATTAACCCCCTTGATAGATCCTGATTCATAGAGACAAACTCAAATAATACTCCTTTCTTATCGATCTAGTCAAGGGTTTCAATGGTTGGGTCGAAGCAGCGAATCCAGACGCTGCGACTTGATGCCGAACTCTTGTTTAACTGCATCGATCTGACTTTGAATGGCTGCCCGGTCGGTCGGTCGGCTCGACTTTACGGCGACGAGCATATTGTTCTTTGGCGTGTGCTCCGTCGAGACAAATTCGAAAAGCTTTGTCTTGTAGCCTTCGCGTTCAAGCAGCAGCGACCGCAGGCCGTCCGTTATCGTCTCAGCTGTCCGTTCATGCATTACGGAATGTTTTAGAATACCTGCCAAAAGCTCAGGAACTTGCATTTGAGCCTTGATCTCATGATGACAGCACGGTGCCGCGATGATGATCGATGCGTTTGCCGTGATCCCTTTGAAAAGAGCATCGTCCGTTGCCGTGTCGCAGGCGTGGAGAGCGATAAGGATGTCGATCCGGTCAGCTTCGAATTCGGCGATATTTGAAGGAATGAATTTCAATCCGTCGTAACCGCCGGCCCGGGCGATCTGATTGCACAGTTCGACGAGGTATGGGCGCGATTCGACGCCGGTTATCGTTGTTGAATAGCCGTCCGGCCGATCGCCACGCTCGTTCACACTCGCGTTTCTGCCCGCGAAATACTCATAGGTCGCGAATGTCAGATAGCCCTTTCCGCTTCCCATATCGACAATGTTGAGATTGGGCTTGTCTTTGAGATCCGACGAATCGTACAGCCTGCCGAGGATCTCGACAAATTTATTTATCTGCTTCCATTTGTCGCGGGCTTCGTTTCGGACCTGTCCCGAATCGGTGGTGATGCCGAGTGCCTTTAGATAATAGGCGTGGCGGTCGACGAGGTAATTCTTCTCACGGTCGTGCGGTGCGATCTTGACAGAGGAATGGCTGGGCTTGGCAGCGGTCAGCTTGGCTGAGCGTTTTCCGATGAGAAGTTGAAAGTCTTTCGCTGTCGTGAAGAGATGGCCCGTTCGAAAGCCTGAGATCAGATATCCTTCGATCTTCGAAACCGCCTCGACTGCTTCAAAATTCTCGACTCGGTCATTCGTTCTTGAGCGATATTGAAAAAGGATCCGGTGTCCTTTCTTCGTCTTTACCGGACGCGCAGTGATCTTTTGCAGTGATTCGTCATCGCCCTTATAATTGCCGAGAGTGAGCTTTACGAAAGAGCCTGCTTCCAGGCACTGACGCAATTCGGCGATGAATTGTCGAATCGGTTCATCCATTCACGAAGCAGTTTAACCCGAAAGGAGGGGTTCATGCAGGACAGCGGATCAACGATCTCCCAGAGACACTTTGTCGAAGCGGTCGCGTACCTGCTGCGCGAAACATTTGCGGGCTCGCCCGAAGGCCAGCCGAGCGCATATCTCGACCGCGGCGTTG
>DAIOWA010000697.1:0-1894 GCA_036758705.1 Pyrinomonadaceae bacterium
CCAAATACTCAAAGATCTCGGCGTCAAAAAGCTCCGTCTGTTAACAAATCATCCCCCGAAAGTTAATGCGATCGAAGCGTTCGGACTCGAGATAACCGAGACTGTGCCACTCTAGTTTTTATCAGCGGCTATGCCGCTCTATTTGCGGAAAAGCTGTGCTTTTCCGATATCGTTCGAAACAGATCTCGCGGCTGTGCCGCAGATCGAGAGACGGCGGCATAGCCGCCCAACCTTATTCCAGTGCCACGGAAAGGCTCCGCCTTTCCGCAAATAGACGGGCATAGCCCGAAGATCTTTGGCCTCGACTCGAACGAATGACGTTGCTCTCCTCGATAGGCAGCGATGCAGGAAGACAAGATCGATCAACCCGAAGAGAAATCACCGGTGGAGCGACCGCGGCGGCGATGGGTTACGCGGCGCAATGCCGCGATGGTCGCGCTTGGTTTGGGCTCGTTGATCGTTGTGCTTGGGCTGCTGGCGGTCGTGCTGTTCCGATACGGCACGGTCGATTCGATCATCAAGGGGCAGTTCGTCGACAAGATGAACTACATGGGCATCGACTTTACGGCCGACGAATTTCGCCTTACGCTCAGCCCGCTGGAACTCACACTCAAGAACGCGACATTCAACGACCGCACGTCCGGCGAGAAACTCGGCTTCATTCGTGACGCCCGCATCGGCCTGACGATCGACAATCTGTTCGCGTGGCAGCTTACACGGGATATCAAGGTCGATACGACCGACATCTGGGGTGCGGAAGTTTGGGTGAAGTATGACGAGAACGGACGGTCGAACTTCGCGAACCTTGTGCAGGACGAACGCGCGTCGCGGATCAGCCTGAAATACGATTCGGTGAAATTTCAGCTTCGCGACACCGTCGTGCATTTTGGTGATCTGCGGCGGACGATCACGGCGGACGCGAACAATATCCAGTTCTTTCTCGACCCCGAAAGCTGGGAAGATCCCACGACGCCCCGGCGATATCGCCTCGATCTGACCTCAACTGAATCGAACTTCACATATCAGGACAGCCGGCTCGACAATATCTCGCTGCGGGTCAAGGCGATCGCGGATGAGACAGGCGCTGACATTTCCGAACTGCGGCTTGAAACGCCGATCGGTGAGACGGTTTTGAACGGACGGTTGTCGGATTGGAAAGACTTCAAATACGACCTCAACATCGAATCGACGGTCGATCTGACGCAGGCTTCGACGATCTTTCCGCTCGGTGCAACGCTCCGCGGGGTTGGAAATTTCAAAGGAAAGGTCGTTGGGTCCGGCGAGAATTATAACGTCGACGGCCGGATCCAATCCGATGCCCTCGCCGCCGAAGGTGTTTATCTGAAAGGCATCAATGTCGCCGCGACCGTGGCCGGGACTAACGCAAACTATGAGGCGAACGGCACCGCTGTCGCCGAGCTTCTGACATTTGAAGATTTCCGCGTCGAGTTTCCAAAGCTCGTCGGCAACGTTCGCGGTACCGGATCGGACTTTCGATGGGTGGGTGAACTTCAGGCGGTCGCGGCGAAGTCGAAGGGGCTTTCGATCGTCGGTCTGTTCGTGAGCGATGCGGTTGCCGAGTATAAAGACAAACAATTCGTCGCGAGCGGCGGTGCGGGTAAGGCTCAGAAATTTTCGATCTCGGATACGTCATTCGACAACCTCAACGCCCGCGGGCTGACGTTTTCGCGTAAGGACGGCGTGACGCAGTTGAACAGTGCTTCTGCTACCGCCGGGGCAATGACAACGCCAGACTATAAGCTCGAAGGCGTGCAGGGCCGTAATCTGAAGGTTCGCGATACGAAGGATCAGACGACCGTCGAGATGGATGGCCTTGTCGCGAGCGGTGCGAGACTGAAAGACAACCGAGCACAGAACCTGAGAGCGAGCCGAT
>DAIOWA010000698.1:0-1890 GCA_036758705.1 Pyrinomonadaceae bacterium
AGTACAGTTTCGAGTTTTCAGTTTCGAGTTTCCAGTTTCGGATAAGACCAGGAATGAATCTTGACAGCGTGTTGCACATATGCGACACTACGCCGTGTATGGGAAAATACAGATGGAAAGAATATGAATCGGAGCCGAGAGAGCAGGACGCGACGAAGATCAGGGCGACGATCAACCGGCGAGGGAATATCTATCTCAACGAGCGTGCGATCAAGGCGATGGGCGATCCGGAGGTTGTCGTCCTGATGTACGACGCCTATATGCAGACGATCGGCGTGAAGGCTTCGACGCTGGATAAACGGAACGCATTCCGGCCAAAGAAGAAGGACGCGAAAATCGGCGGACGCGTTCTATACGCTGCAAACTTCTGCCGCGAGTTCAGCATCAAGCCGCGCGGCACAATGGCATTTGTCCGTGCCGAAGTCGACAACGAAGGTGTGCTGATCCTCGCGATGCGAGACACGATGTCCGCGAGTAAGAAATAGATTGACGGGTATACGCATTATGCGTAAGAATATACGCAGAATGCATAAATCTGCGATCGACACAATATTCTCACCCGTGCAGCAAGACATTTTAGGGGCGACGTACGAAAGCCCCGAGAGGTGGTGGTATTTATCGGAACTCGCCGCCTTTTCAAATCGGACGCCTTCCAGTTTGCAGCGGGACCTTAGATCATTTGAAGCCGGCGGCCTGCTCGAATCAAGACGGGATGGAGGACGAATATATTTCCGGGCGGGAACCGGGTCAGTGCTATTCGAACCGTTAAAGGAGATGATCGATCGTTCGCTGGGAATACCGGTTCAGATCGCGAATGCGGTTGAGCCGATCTCGGATCAGATCGAAGCTTTGTTCATTTATGGTTCAGTAGCTCGGGGAGATGACGGCCCGGGTAGTGATGTCGATCTATTATCTGTGGGCAGCGTCGGGCTCGCGGGGCTTGCAAAAACCCTGCGACCGCTGGAGAAAAGGTTTCGACGGGAGTTTAACGCAAGCTGTTATACGCCCGAAGAATTCAAAGAGAAACTAGAGGCAAGGAATCATTTTCTCAAGGCATTGCAGGGTGAGAAGAAGCTATTTATAGTCGGTAGTGAAGATGTCTTTGGAAGACGCCGCGGCAAACGGCCACATACAACCGCATAAGACCAGCGCCGACGAGGTGCGCTCGCTTCGTGCGCTTGTTGATCGCGACGTCGCCGACTCGAAGGTC
Organism: Pyrinomonadaceae bacterium; assembly: GCA_036758705.1. Taxonomy (GTDB): domain Bacteria; phylum Acidobacteriota; class Blastocatellia; order Pyrinomonadales; family Pyrinomonadaceae; genus OLB17. The sequence continues at coordinate 1,211 of DAIOWA010000698.1, forward strand.
GAACTACTCTCCGACGATCGGCGCTTTGCTACGGCTTACAACGCCGCCTTACAGATATCGAAGCTTGCGCTGGCCTGTGCGGGATATCGAGTGTCAAAGGGGCAGAGCGCTCATTTCGCCTCATTTGAAATGGTGGCGATCGCAATTCCTGCCAATGAGATCAAGGAGCTAACGGATTATTTCGATGTCTGTAGAAGAAAGCGCAATCATATCGATTACGATGGATCACAGATCGTCTCCCGTGGTGAAACGGAAGAATTGATCAAGAAAGTGCAAGAATATCGCTCGATCATTGACGACTGGATCAAGGCGACCCACCCGAATCTTTCCTGATAGTCTTATTTAACTATCTCAAATCCTTTGGTTGCACGCTCCAACAGGCCGGTCGCGATCTCGGGCCATTTGTCGGCGGCTTTACCGCCCTTGTTTAGGTCAGCGGCCGTGAAGCCGGTCGGGGTGAGGACTTCGAGGTAGATGATCATCAGTTCGTTGCGATTGTCGGGCGTGGTCATGTTGACGAGGCGTTGGGTCATTACGTCGCCGCTGGCGATCTTGTAGCCTTTTGCTGTCAGGAGTTCGATCGCTTTTGCTCGATCTGAGTTTGGCCGGACGTCTGCCGGATCGTATTTCCGCGGGGCCGAGTCGGCGGCGAAGTCGAGACCGCCGATCTTTACCTGCTT
>DAIOWA010000699.1:0-1888 GCA_036758705.1 Pyrinomonadaceae bacterium
TTTCAGGCTGCCTTCCGGCGAAGTATCGCGGCAGGTGCTGGAAACGGTTGCTATCGAAGGCTTCAGGAGCGGACAGCTTTCTACATATCAAGTGCGGAAAATGCTCGGTTTCGAATCAAGGTTCGAGGTACACAAATTTTTGGCTGACCATGAAGTTCCGTGGGTCGATTATTCCGTTGAAGAAGCCGAGCAGGAAGTCGCGTTCCTGCGAGAATTGCGCCGGAAATGATTGTCGTAGCCGATACCACGCCGATAAATCATCTTCTTCTGATCGGCGAGATATTCATTCTCCGAGATCTTTTCGAGCGAATCGTGATCCCGGAAGTTGTGCAGAACGAACTACTGGCCGAAAATACGCCGGAAACCGTCAAGGATTTCATTGCCTCTTCACCTGATTGGATCGAGGTTCGATCGGTTGACTATTTGTTCGACAGCGAGTTGGATACCTTGGATCTTGGAGAACGCGATGCTATCGTGCTGGCCGAGGAGCTGCAGGCGGATTCTCTCCTTATTGACGAGAAACTGGGGCGTCGGGCCGCTGCCAGAAGAAATCTCAGAATTATTGGAACGTTGGGAATTGCCGATCAGGCGGCGGAGGAAGGCTTGATCGATTTCGCTTCAACGCTTGCGAAACTTAAAGCAAACGACTTCTATGTTTCCATCGAACTGGAGAAGTACTTCCTTGAAAAAGACAAGGCGCGAAAAAGCTCAAACGGATAAGATCGACCTCTCTACATGCCAACACTCGAACTTCAAAATATAAAAAAAGCCTTCGGCGACTGCGTAGCTAATGAGGACGTGTCGCTGACTGTTCATAAAGGTACCATCCACGCGATCGTCGGCGAGAACGGGGCGGGGAAGTCGACGGCGATGAAGGTCGTGTACGGTTTCTACAATCCGGATCAGGGCGAGATCACGTTTGACGGCAAACAGGTCACGATCCGCAACCCGCATGACGCGATTGCACTTGGGATAGGGATGGTTCATCAGCATTTTATGTTGGTAGACAATATGACCGTCGCCGAGAACATCATCCTCGGTGCCGAGACCGGATCAGCCGCGAACCTCGACCTCGATAAGGCTAACGCCGAGATCAAAAAAATGTCGGACGAGCTTCGGCTTAACATAAACCCGAAAGCTCTGATCGAAGACCTCTCGGTCGGCCAGCAGCAGCGGGTTGAACTTCTCAAGGCTCTCTATCGCGACGCAAAGTTCCTGATCCTCGACGAACCGACAGCCGTACTCTCGCCGCAGGAAGTCGAAGAATTTTTCGCGATCCTTCGCCGTATGAAGGAGCAGGGCAAGACGATCGTCATCATCACGCACAAGCTCGACGAGGTGCTCGCTATTTCGGACGAAGTAACGGTGATGCGCGATGGCCGAACTGTCGGACGCGTGAAAACATCCGAAACCAATCCGAAAGAACTTGCGCGTATGATCGTAGGCCGCGAAGTGCTGCTTCGGGTCGAAAAGACCGACGCGAATCCGGCGGCGAATGTGCTCGACGTGTCCGGACTGATTGTCGATGGCCGTCATGGCCGGGCTGTGGACAACGTCTCGTTCAATGTGCGGGCCGGCGAGATCGTCGGTATCGCCGGGATCGAAGGCAACGGGCAGACCGAGCTGATCGAAGCCCTCGCCGGATTATGTAAGCCAAGAAGCGGTAAGGTCTCGTTCGAAGGCAAAGACGTTACAAACCGATCAGCTCGTGAGCTAAAAGAACTCGGCATCGCCCACATCCCCGAAGACCGCCACAAACGTGGGCTGCTCTTGAATTCCGACCTCGCCGAAAACTCGATCCTCGGCGTTCATTATCGCCCGCCGATCGCGGGCGCTGTTGGGATGTTGAGCGGTTCCGCGATCGAAACACGTGTCGGCGAGATCATTG
>DAIOWA010000700.1:0-1876 GCA_036758705.1 Pyrinomonadaceae bacterium
CAGGCCCACGATCTCTCTGAATGATTCATCGGAGCATTTTCCATTTCGCGGATGAATGAGAGTGATATGCGGCGAATGCTTTCGAGTTGCCGGCGAGCTCAGTAATGTTTCGCGCAACCTGTCAAATTCCGCTGTGTCGCCGACGCAAGGGAGATAGAGTAGCCCATCATCGAGCTGTGGACCGCCAAATTGCAATGTTAGCTCAGGGATCGCGGTCGTGCTCGCTATTTCGGCCGGCAACCCCCAGTCGTCAACCTCGTCCTCACCGATTAATGTTACATGAGACGCGATCAACTCCGACTGGACAGGATTAAACCGTGCCCGAATTCCATCGATCAGTGGAACTGCGGTCAGGAAAAGGGTTGACTGTCGTCTATTCACTTCTCGACCGTCGCTTCTTCGATAAGCATAACCGGTATGTCGTCCTTGATCGGATAGACCAGCGAACATTCGGCGTTAGTACACTTCAGCGCAGAACTATCGGGCTTCAGTTCGACGGTCGACTTGCACTTCGGGCAGCGCAGAATGTCAATAAGTTCGGGCGGTACGGCCATATAGATAAAGTAAAAAGTTAAAGGTAAAAAGGCAAAAGGAGTCCGAGGACTCCCTTTGCAACCACCAAAAATAGAAGGATCTAGGCTTCCGTTTTCGTTCCGCATTCAGCGCAGAACTTTGCTCCCGGTGCGAGATCGGCCTGGCAATTTCCGCATTTCTGCTTCTCTTGGGTCGAGCCGCATTCGGAGCAGAACTTGGCTCCTTCACGGAGTTTCGCACCGCACTTCACGCACGGGACCTGCGCAACTTCCATCTTGCCGCCGCAGTCCGCACAGAATTTCGCTCCCGCGTTGTTCTGCTTGCCGCACGCCGGACACGCAACGGTCGCTGCCGCCGGAGCGCCGCCGGGAGCCTGCTGGCCTGGAGCACCGCCCCCAAACACGTTTGCCATCTGATTTCCGACGGCAAAGCCGGCGCCTAAACCGGCGCCCAGGCCGGCGCCTCCACCCTCGTTTTGAGCGGCGTCACGAAGAGCGTCGGCCGCCTGGAACTGCATATACTTCTGCGCATCGCCGAGAGCTCCCATCGAGGCACGTTTGTCCATCGCGGCTTCGACCTCGGGCGGAAGGCTGACGTTCTCGACGTAAAACTTCGTTACCTCAAGGCCATAGCCCTTGAAGTCTTCGTTGATCTTTCCGCGGATCGCCTCGCCGATCTCTTTGTATTGAGCGGCAAGGTCGAGGGCTGGAACTTTCAGTTCGCCCAGAGCGTCCGAAAATTCCGTCACGATCGCACGCTTCAACTGACCGTCGATGTCTTCGGTCTGGAAATGGGCGTTGGTACCCGCTACCTGTTTGATGAATTCGCTCGGGTCGGCGACTCGAAGGCTGTATGCGCCGAATGCACGAAGCCGGACGATACCGAAGTCAGCATCGCGAAGCATCACGGGGTTCGAAGTGCCCCATTTCATATCCGTAAACTGTTTCGTATTAACGAAATAGACCTCAGACTTGATCGGCGAATTAAAACCGTACTTCCAGGCCCCAAGCTTGGACAGGATAGGCGTATTGCCGCCTTCAACGGTGTATCGGCCGGGCGTGAAAACATCGGCCACCTGGCCTTCGAAAACAAAGACGGCTGTCTGCGATTCGCGAACGATCAGCTGAGCGCCGTTCTTTATCTCCTGCTGATACACGGGAAACCGGTACAGCAGCGTATCCTTCGATTCATCGAGCCACTCAATGACCTCGATAAACTGATTCGACGCCGCTTCCTTGACCTTGTCCATTAAGCTCATTTTTCTTGGGTTCTCCTTATGGAATGACTAACGAAAAATATGCCACAAAGTTCGCGGTAATGGAAGAGTTTGAAGTGATAAACA
>DAIOWA010000701.1:0-1876 GCA_036758705.1 Pyrinomonadaceae bacterium
GATCAGGACGAAGCAGATGGCAATCTGATCCGAATGCCACATATAGATCCATGCGCAGTTGAGGGCGCAGGTCAGGATATATAGGGATCGCAGATTGCGGAATCTGGCAACGGCCGCAGGCGTTAGTTGATAGATGCTGAAGGCTATCAGCCCGACATAGATCAAGGTCCAGATCGAGAATGCGTAGCCGGCGGGCGTCACGGGTGTCGGATATTTATCCGAAATGTCGGAGGGCAATACGCCGTTTACACGCCCGACTGCGGCAAGCCAGTTGAAAGCAATGGTACCGATCGTTGCGAGTGGAACTAAATATGAGCGATATTTATCGTTCACGGATGCGTGATCTGTCATCTTGACTCGATTTTATCAGCTTCCCAACTCTTTCTATATTGAGTTATTTACGTTTTCGTATGAAAATAACCGAGAACGTAAAGAATTGTAAGCTTTGCGTTCTTCGCCCTAGGCTTTATAACAACCATTTTGCAGGTAGATGCGTCTTATTCACGTCCGTGGCACCGGGCTTGCTATATAGACGGCGGACGCACTTTCCCTCTTCCCCGGATGCGTTAGTTTTAGGGAGAGAGTGATTGAAGGCAATGAAGACTTTGAAGCAAATCTTATTCAGTTTGGTGGCCGTGGCCGGGCTTTCTCTGGCTATTTCGGCCCAAAAGGGGGGCGGTCAGCAAAAGCCGCCGAAGAATCCGCCGACCATTCCGGCTAAACCGAAGCCGCCCAAGGACGAAAAGCCCAAGAAACCCGGAATGAGCTATTTCGTGGCTCCGCCACCCGAAAACGAATACGCGGAATAGGGCTAGATCATTTCACCAGAGAGAGGCATCGCACGCTCGCGATGCCTTTTGATTTTAAATGGTACGTGGTGGACAACCGGCGGAGGAAGATAAGCCGGGAGCGTTGAAGCCGAGCGAAAAGGATCGGCAAAGGTTAAGATAAATGAAACTGGGGCATTCTGGATGAAGGGCGAACAAAAGCGTCTACGAGAATCTGACGAGCGAACCAAATACTGGAAACGCTGGGGACCGTATCTGAGCGAGCGTGCATGGGGCACGGTTCGCGAAGATTACAGCGCCGACGGATCGGCATGGGACTATTTTCCCCACGATCACGCACGTTCGCGTGCCTTTCGCTGGAACGAGGATGGTATCGCCGGTATATGTGACCGGCATCAGCGTATCTGTTTTTCGGTCGCGCTGTGGAACGGCAAGGATCCGATCCTAAAGGAGCGTCTGTTCGGACTCACCGGCAATGAAGGCAATCACGGAGAGGATGTAAAGGAACTCTACTACTACCTCGATTCGACGCCGACTCACTCCTATATGAAGATGCTTTATAAGTATCCCCACGCGGAGTTTCCATACGAACGGCTTCTCAGTGAGAATCGCAGCCGCGACAAGAAAGTGGGCGAGTTCGAACTGATCGACACGGGTATCTTCGACGACGACCGCTACTTCGATGTCTTTGTCGAATATGCGAAAGCGGATGCCGAAGACATCCTGGTCAAGATAACCGTAGCGAATCGCGGACCTGAAGAGGCTCCGATCAACGTTCTGCCGACCATCTGGTTTCGCAATCGCTGGACGTGGTATGGGAAGGATTCGCTCTGCAACCTGCGGGCCGACGAGACCGGCTGCGTCCAGGTTGAATGTCCGGAGTACGGAACGCGGATCCTGCACATCGACGGCGATCACGAATTGCTGTTTACCGAAAACGAGACAAACAACGAGCGGCTTTTCAACTCGCCGAACCGAACTCCATTCGTAAAAGATGCCTTTAACGAATACGTCATCAAGGGCGATAAGAATGCAATAAATCCGGAGCCAAAAGGTACAAAGGCGGCAGCGAATTTCCGACTCGACAT